>NZ_JBGDVI010000006.1:77226-245187 GCF_046551895.1 Salmonella sp. SAL03688 | reverse complement strand
AGGATAGAGGATAATCGCGTTGGGTGCGTTTGAACTCAGTCATCATCACGTTCTCCGGATTTAAGTCTGGAACGTGTCAACGCTATTCAGGACGGGTCAATCAAATAAATAAAGCCTCTCGTAAGAGAGGCTTTATGCTGACAAACCCTGTACTACCTGTTGAACAGGCCTGGAGGAGTTTTACTCAACGGTCAAAATACGCGTGGTATTGGTTGAACCGACGGTGCTCATGACATCGCCCTGAGTCACGATAACCAGGTCGCCGGAAACCAGATACCCTTTATCGCGCAGCAGATTAACAGCTTCATGCGCCGCGACAACGCCATCAGCCGCGCTATCAAAATGCACCGGCGTTACTCCGCGGTAGAGCGCGGTCAGGTTGAGCGTGCGTTCATGGCGCGACATGGCGAAAATCGGCAGGCCGGAGCTGATACGGGAAGTCATTAGCGCGGTACGACCGGATTCCGTCATGGTGATGATCGCGGTAACGCCTTTCAGATGGTTTGCCGCATACATCGCAGACATGGCAATGGCTTCTTCAACGTTGTCGAACTGCACGTCGAGACGGTGTTTAGACACATTGATGCTGGGGATTTTTTCTGCGCCCAGGCAGACGCGCGCCATTGCGGCAACGGTTTCAGAAGGATACTGACCGGCTGCGGTTTCGGCAGACAGCATAACCGCATCCGTGCCATCCAGGACGGCGTTCGCCACGTCCATCACTTCCGCACGGGTCGGCATCGGGTTGGTGATCATCGACTCCATCATCTGCGTTGCGGTGATGACTGCGCGGTTTAGCTGACGCGCACGGCGAATCAGCGCTTTCTGGATACCAACCAGCTCCGGATCGCCGATTTCAACGCCCAGATCGCCACGTGCGACCATCACAACGTCAGAGGCCAGAATGATATCGTCCATGGCGTTTTGGTCGCATACCGCTTCGGCGCGTTCGACTTTAGCCACAATTTTCGCGTCGCAGCCGGCGTCGCGTGCCAGGCGGCGTGCGTAGTTCAGATCTTCGCCGCAGCGCGGGAAGGAGACGGCCAGATAGTCAACGCCTATCAGCGCAGCGGTTTGAATATCGGCTTTATCTTTTTCGGTCAGCGCTTCAGCAGAAAGCCCGCCGCCGAGCTTGTTAATGCCTTTATTGTTAGACAGCGGGCCGCCGACGGTGACCTCGGTAAAGACTTTCATGCCCTGGACTTCAAGCACTTTCAACTGCACTCGACCATCGTCAAGCAGCAGGATATCGCCAGGAACGACGTCTGCCGGCAACCCTTTGTAATCAATGCCGACTTTTTCTTTGTCGCCTTCGCCTTTACCCAGGTTAGCGTCTAACAGAAATTTGTCCCCGATGTTGAGGAACACTTTGCCTTCTTTAAAAGTGGAAACGCGAATTTTTGGCCCTTGCAGGTCGCCTAAAATAGCCACATGACGCCCCAGTTTGGCGGCAATCTCACGGACTTTATCAGCACGCATTTTATGATCTTCCGGCGAGCCGTGAGAGAAGTTCATACGTACTACGTTTGCGCCCGCGGCGATAACCTTCTCAAGGTTGTTATCGCGGTCAGTTGCCGGGCCTAACGTGGTAACGATTTTGGTTCTGCGAAGCCTTCTGGACATGTAATACTCCGTTGACTAAAACAACTTGGTGTTGCGTGAACATTGATCCGGTCGTTCTGAAACCTTAACGGTATAAAATGAACGTCCCCGGATGACGAAAAGGGTAGAACATTGTTATTGCTTTTAGCGGTCATCACTCCTGATGAGTAATTCTTTATCAAAACGCGATTCCTTGAGCGCTTCCTTGACACGCTTCAAGTTATCTCTGAATTTTGCCCCGCGACGCAAAGTAAATCCCGTTGCCAGCACATCTATCACGGTCAGCTGAGCAAGTCGAGAGACCATGGGCATATAAATGTCTGTATCTTCCGGTACGTCGAGGGTAATGGCCAGCGTGGCTTCGCGCGCCAGCGGCGTTCCAGCGGAGGTCAGGGCGATCACCATCGCATCGTTTTCCCGCGCCAACTGCGCCAGTTCCACCAGGCTCTTGGTTCTGCCAGTATGCGAAATGAGCACCACGACGTCATCATCGTTACAATTCATACAGCTCATCCGTTGCAGCACGATATCGTCGGAGTAAATCACCGGCACATTGAAGCGAAAAAACTTATTCATGGCGTCATGCGCGACCGCGGCGGAGGAACCAAGACCAAAAAAGGCGATTTTTTTTGCCTGGGTCAGTAAATCGACGGCGCGGTTGACGGCCGATTTATCCAGCGACTGACGAACATGGTCGAGACTGGCCATGGCGGACTCGAAGATTTTTCCTGTATAGGCCTCAACGCTGTCATCTTCATCCACATTGCGATTAACATAGGGGGTGCCATTTGCCAGACTTTGCGCCAGATGCAGTTTAAAATCAGGAAAGCCGCGGGTATTCATGCTGCGACAGAAACGGTTCACCGTTGGCTCGCTAACGTTAGCTTCCTGGGCCAGCATGGCAATGCTTAAGTGAATCGATCTGCCTGGGGCGGCCAGAATAACATCGGCGACTTTTCGTTCAGATTTGCTTAAATGTTCCAGTTGAGACTGGACTTTTTCCAGCATATTCATGATTAGCAAGGCTCATGGGTATTAGCGATTTCAATGATGCGCGAAACCGAGCGCGTTTTGTTAGATATTACTCCTGGCGGCTGTCAAAGGGGGCAAAATGGCTAAAAAAGGTGTCGTTTTTTTTCATTACATGACCGACGTCGGATTTTAAGTTCCAGCTTGTGTGGAAAAGCGACAATTTTATTAGGCGTTTTGCCGATTATATTGCCAATCAAACGCCGGTTCACCTATGAAAAGGCGTTTACGGTTTCCGTAATCTCGTAAAAGCAGTACAGTGCTGTGTAATAAAATTACAACGATATCCTGGCTAAAGTACCAGGAGATTAACTGAGGAGAATGACATGGCGGTAACGCAAACAGCCCAGGCATGTGACCTGGTCATTTTCGGCGCGAAAGGCGACCTGGCGCGCCGGAAACTGCTGCCTTCCCTGTATCAGCTTGAGAAAGCCGGCCAGATCCATCCGGATACCCGGATCATTGGGGTGGGGCGCGCGGACTGGGATAAAGAAGCTTATACCCACGTCGTGCGTGAGGCGCTGGAAACCTTCATGAAGGAAAAAATTGATGAAGGCTTGTGGGATACGCTGAGCGGCCGTCTGGATTTTTGTAATCTTGACGTGAACGATACGCCTGCGTTTAGTCGCCTGGGCGATATGCTGGATCAAAAAAACCGCACCACCATTAACTATTTTGCGATGCCGCCCAGCACCTTTGGCGCTATTTGCAAAGGGTTAGGAGAGGCTAAACTCAACGCCAAACCGGCGCGCGTCGTGATGGAAAAACCGTTGGGTACTTCGCTGGCGACCTCGCGTGAGATTAACGATCGGGTCGGCGAATACTTTGAAGAGTGCCAGGTATATCGTATCGACCACTATCTGGGCAAAGAAACGGTTCTCAACCTGCTGGCGCTGCGTTTTGCCAACTCGTTATTCGTTAATAACTGGGATAACCGCACTATCGATCACGTTGAGATTACCGTAGCGGAAGAGGTGGGGATTGAAGGGCGCTGGGGATACTTTGACCAGGCCGGTCAGATGCGCGATATGATCCAGAACCACTTGCTGCAAATTCTCTGCATGATTGCCATGTCACCGCCGTCTGACCTGAGCGCCGACAGTATTCGCGATGAAAAAGTAAAAGTGTTGAAATCGCTGCGCCGGATTGATCGCTCCAACGTGCGTGAAAAAACGGTTCGTGGTCAATACACCGCGGGCTTTGCGCAGGGGCAAAAGGTGCCGGGCTATCTGGAAGAAGAGGGCGCGAATAAAAGCAGCAACACCGAAACTTTCGTCGCGATCCGCGTCGACATCGATAACTGGCGTTGGGCGGGCGTGCCATTCTATCTGCGCACCGGCAAGCGTCTGCCAACCAAGTGCTCTGAAGTCGTGGTTTATTTCAAGACGCCTGAACTGAACCTCTTTAAAGAGTCCTGGCAAGACCTGCCGCAGAACAAATTGACGATTCGCCTGCAGCCGGATGAAGGCGTAGATATTCAGGTGCTTAACAAAGTACCGGGGCTGGATCATAAGCATAATCTGCAGATCACGAAGCTTGATCTGAGCTACTCCGAAACCTTTAATCAGACGCACCTGGCGGATGCATATGAGCGCCTGCTGCTGGAAACGATGCGTGGCATTCAGGCGCTGTTTGTCCGCCGTGACGAAGTGGAAGAAGCCTGGAAGTGGGTGGACTCCATTACCGAAGCATGGGCGATGGACAACGACGCGCCGAAGCCGTATCAGGCGGGCACCTGGGGACCGGTAGCGTCCGTGGCGATGATTACCCGTGACGGTCGTTCGTGGAATGAGTTTGAGTAAATTTACCACTCACTCTTAGGTGGTATTTTACCGGTAACATGATCTAACACAGATTGTAGAATCATTTTTGCACTTTTAAGCCTCGTGTGGATTCACCTGCGAGGCTTTTTTTATTACACTGCCTGAAACGATTTTGCCCCATTATCCCCGGACATCATGTATTTCACTGTCTTTCCACATTGATGAAACGCATGGTAAACCCGGTAGCCGGACAGATAAATTTCAGGAGCCTCTATGAATCCTAATTTGTTACGCGTAACACAGCGCATTGTCGAACGGTCGCAGCAGACCCGAAAAGCCTATCTTGCCCGCATTGAGCAGGCGAAAACCGCCACGGTCCACCGATCTCAACTGGCCTGCGGCAACCTGGCGCATGGCTTCGCCGCCTGTCAGCCAGAGGACAAAGCCTCGCTGAAAAGTATGTTGCGCAATAATATCGCCATTATTACCTCCTACAATGACATGCTCTCTGCGCATCAACCGTATGAACATTATCCGCAGATTATTCGTCAGGCCCTGCATTCCGTGAATGCGGTAGGTCAGGTCGCAGGCGGCGTACCGGCAATGTGCGATGGCGTTACGCAAGGTCAGGATGGCATGGAGTTGTCATTACTCAGCCGCGAAGTGATAGCGATGTCGGCAGCAGTAGGCCTTTCTCACAATATGTTTGACGGCGCGTTATTCCTCGGCGTATGCGACAAAATCGTTCCGGGGCTGGCGATGGCCGCGCTCTCTTTTGGTCATTTACCCGCGATTTTTGTTCCGTCAGGCCCGATGGCGAGCGGCCTGCCGAATAAAGAAAAAGTCCGTATTCGTCAGCTATATGCGGAAGGAAAAGTAGACAGAATGGCGCTGCTGGAGTCGGAAGCCGCCTCTTACCATGCGCCGGGCACCTGTACATTTTACGGCACCGCCAACACCAACCAGATGGTGGTGGAGTTTATGGGAATGCAGTTGCCGGGTTCTTCGTTTGTGCATCCGGATGCGCCGCTGCGCGAGGCATTGACTGCCGCTGCCGCACGTCAGGTAACACGTCTTACCGGCAACGGCAATACGTGGATGCCGCTCGGTAAAATGATCGACGAAAAAGTCGTGGTGAACGGCATTGTCGCGCTGCTGGCTACCGGCGGTTCCACCAACCACACCATGCATCTGGTTGCAATGGCGCGCGCGGCGGGCATTCTGATCAACTGGGATGACTTCTCGGATTTGTCGGAAGTGGTTCCGTTGATGGCGCGTCTGTACCCGAACGGTCCGGCGGACATTAACCACTTCCAGGCGGCGGGCGGCGTACCGGTATTGATGCGTGAGCTGCTCAATGCCGGATTGCTGCACGAAGACGTTAACACTGTCGCAGGCTTCGGCCTGAAACGCTATACGCTGGAGCCCTGGCTCAACAACGGCGAGCTGGACTGGCGTGAAGGCGCGGAAAGGTCACTGGATAACGATGTCATTGCCTCTTTTGATAAGCCGTTCTCTCCTCACGGCGGTACTAAGGTGCTAAGCGGTAATCTGGGGCGCGCAGTAATGAAGACGTCTGCGGTACCGGTTGAAAACCAGATCATTGAAGCGCCTGCCATGGTATTTGAAAGTCAGCATGATGTGCTGCCTGCGTTTGACGCGGGCCTGCTTGATCGGGATTGTGTCGTTGTCGTGCGTCATCAGGGACCAAAAGCGAATGGAATGCCAGAATTACATAAACTCATGCCGCCACTTGGTGTATTATTGGACCGCCGTTTCAAAATCGCGTTAGTTACTGATGGACGACTTTCAGGCGCTTCGGGTAAAGTGCCTTCAGCTATCCACGTAACGCCGGAAGCCTACGATGGCGGCTTACTGGCAAAAGTGCGCGATGGCGACATCATTCGCGTGAATGGGCAGACAGGTGAGTTAACTCTGCTGGTCGACGAGGCGGAACTTGCCGCTCGTCAGCCTCATATTCCGGACCTGAGCGCGTCGCGCGTCGGAACGGGGCGTGAGTTGTTTGGCGCGCTGCGCGAAAAGCTGTCGGGTGCGGAGCAGGGCGCAACCTGTATCACTTTTTAAGATGACACACTAGTAATCAGGCGAGAGAAGAATTCCGATGAAAAACTGGAAAACAAGTGCAGAAGCAATCCTGACCACCGGCCCGGTTGTCCCGGTCATTGTAGTCAATAAACTGGAGCACGCGGTGCCGATGGCTAAAGCGCTGGTGGCCGGGGGCGTTCGCGTTCTGGAAGTGACCTTACGTACGGCCTGCGCGATGGATGCTATTCGCGCTATCGCTAAAGACGTGCCGGAAGCGATTGTCGGCGCCGGAACCGTTCTCAATCCGCAGCAGTTGGCGGAGGTGACGGAAGCGGGCGCGCAATTTGCGATTAGCCCGGGACTGACTGAGCCACTGCTGAAAGCCGCGACGGCAGGCACTATCCCATTGATTCCCGGTATTAGCACCGTTTCTGAACTGATGTTGGGCATGGACTATGGTCTGAAAGAGTTCAAATTCTTCCCGGCGGAAGCGAATGGCGGCACTAAAGCGTTGCAGGCGATTGCCGGTCCGTTCTCTCAGGTACGTTTCTGCCCAACCGGCGGCATCTCTCCGGCAAACTATCGTGACTATCTGGCGCTGAAAAGCGTGTTGTGCATCGGCGGTTCCTGGCTGGTGCCGGCCGACGCGCTGGAAGCGGGTGATTACGATCGCATCACCAAACTGGCGCGCGAAGCGGTAGAAGGCGCGAAACAGTAAGCCGTTAAATGCCCGATGGCGCTTGCTTATCGGGCTTACGAGTGGCGATCAGTCAGGTCTGATAAAAATGCGCTAACGTCGCCATCAGGCGATGGCGCATTAGCCTTTTACCGTCACGCGGCTGGCGGCCTTTTTCGCTCTTATCACCGCTTCTTCAACGTTTTCACCTGTCGCTAACGCTACACCAAGACGACGGGTGCCGTCGATCTCAGGCTTACCAAACAGCCGTACCTGCACTCCGGCCCCTACCGCCGCGTGTACATTATCAAACGTCACATTTTGACTGGTAAGCTGCGGCAGAATCACGGCCGAGGCAGCGGGACCATACTGGCGAATAGCGCCTATGGGCATTCCCAGAAAGGCGCGCACATGCAGCGCAAACTCAGAAAGATCCTGAGAAATCAACGTCACCATTCCGGTATCGTGCGGGCGAGGGGAGACTTCGCTGAAAATGACTTCATCGCCACAGACGAAGAGTTCAACGCCGAACAGACCATGACCGCCTAACGCCAGTACCACATGACGGGCAATCTCTTGCGCCCGCTTCAGCGCCAGTTCGCTCATCTGCTGTGGCTGCCAGGATTCGCGATAGTCGCCATCTTGCTGACGATGACCGACCGGCGCGCAGAAATGCACGCCATCGACGGCGCTAACGGTGAGCAGCGTAATTTCAAAATCAAATTTAACCACGCCTTCCACAATCACGCGACCCGCGCCAGCGCGTCCGCCCTGTTGAGCATACTCCCATGCCTGCGCGAGCTGTTCGGCCGAGCGGATAAAGCTCTGGCCTTTGCCGGAAGAGCTCATGACCGGTTTGACGATGCAAGGAAAACCCACTGCGGCTACCGCATCATGAAAACTGGCCTCACTGTCGGCAAAGCGATACGTCGATGTCGGCAGACCTAATTCTTCTGCGGCCAGGCGACGGATCCCTTCGCGGTTCATCGTGAGCTGCGTTGCACGGGCGCAAGGCACGACATTCAGCCCTTCGCCCTCCAGCTCGCGCAGCGTATCGGTGGCGATCGCTTCTATTTCCGGCACGATATAATGCGGTTTTTCCTCTGTAATCACATGACGTAGCGCCTCGCCGTCCAGCATATTAATGACGTGTGAACGGTGAGCCACATGCATGGCGGGAGCATCAGGATAGCGATCGACGGCGATAACCTCGATCCCCAGGCGTTGGCATTCAATCGCCACCTCTTTTCCTAATTCTCCTGCCCCTAATAACATCACCCGCGTTGCTGCCGGACGCAGCGCAGTGCCTAATAGCGTCATATTTCTGTCCCCTTATTTACCTGCGCGCAGTATATACGAAAACGTTTGCGCATGTCTTTTCGAATAGATTGCTTTTCTTGCCGCCTTGCAATATACTGTATATAAACACAGGTAAATAAGGGGCTGCAAAATGGCGGTTGAAGTTAAATACGTAGTCATTCGCGAGGGTGAGGAGAAGATGTCATTTACCAGTAAAAAGGAAGCCGACGCCTGGGACAAAATGCTCGATACTGCCGATCTTCTTGATACCTGGCTTGAGCAGTCGCCAGTCGTGCTGGAAGATGGGCAGCGCGAGGCGTTGTCGCTGTGGCTGGCGGAACATAAAGAGGTGTTAAGCACTATCCTCAAAACCGGTAAGTTGCCTTCTCCGCAGGCGGTTGAAAAGGACGCCGCGAGTAAAACGAAAAAGCAAGCCGCCTGAACCCGTACTTGCGCTCCCGGCGTTTTGTACCATGCTTTTCCTGAATCATTGTGCTAAGGAGAAAAGTATGAATAAAAGAGGAGCGTTGTTGAGCCTGCTGTTGTTATCCGCCAGCGTATCGGCATTTGCGGCATCCACCGAGAGTAAATCGGTTAAGTTTCCGCAGTGTGAAGGGCTGGATGCCGCCGGGGTTGCGGCAAGCGTGAAGCGCGACTACCAGCAAAATCGTATCGTGCGGTGGGCAGACGACCAAAAAAAGGTCGGGCAGGCTGACCCGGTCGCGTGGGTTAATGTGCAGGATGTTGTGGGTCAAAATGATAAATGGACAGTGCCGCTAACCGTTCGCGGTAAAAGTGCCGATATTCATTATCAGGTCATCGTTGATTGCAAAGCCGGCGAGGCGGAATATAAGCCCCGCTAGCAGCGTAATTTGCGCTTCTTTTGCCGGAACAGACAATTCCTGACATCCCCTCAGGTACGCTTGACCATTATTGGTCTGTATTTGAGGGGTACTATGGCTAACTGGTTGAACCAATTACAATCACTTCTTGGGCAAAAAGGCGCTTCTGCATCGCCTTCCGGTGAACAGGGGTTAAATAAACTGCTGGTTCCCGGCGCGCTGGGCGGTCTGGCTGGACTGTTGGTCGCCAATAAGTCTTCGCGCAAATTATTAACTAAATACGGTACTGGCGCTTTGCTGGTGGGCGGCGGCGCGGTAGCGGGTTCCGTATTGTGGAATAAGTACAAAGATAAAGTACGCGCTGCGCATCAGGGGGAGCCGCAATTCGGCAGCCAAAGTACGCCGCTGGATGTTCGCACTGAGCGACTGATCCTGGCGCTGGTTTTTGCTGCAAAAAGCGATGGGCATATTGATGCCAAAGAACGCGCGGCGATTGAGCACCAACTGCGAGAATCAGGTGTTGAAGAGCAAGGGCGCGTGTTTATCGAGAAAGCTATTGAGCAGCCGCTTGATCCACAACGTCTGGCACAGGGCGTTCGCAATGAAGAAGAAGCCCTGGAAATCTACTTCCTGAGCTGCGCCGCCATTGATATTGACCACTTTATGGAACGTAGCTATCTGAATGCGTTAGGAGACGCGCTAAAAATTCCTCAGGAGGTTCGGGACGGTATCGAGCAGGACTTGCAGCAGCAAAAACAGGCGCTACCAGGCTGATAACCTGCCATTAAGTAACATGTTTCGCTTGCATCATGCGTGTCTTTTGCCACCCTTATAGGATGGATAGTTTACGTCATTCATGTTGCAGGATAGCGGCGAAGCAGTGACATCTCAGGCGCTTACCGAGGTGAGCGACCGGGACTACCATGCTACGCCGCTGTGTTTGCCGCGTGATATATAACAAATATTAACGCAAAAGAAAAAACGACATGTTGCCAAAAGCCAATCGAATTCCCTATGCCATGACCGTACATGGCGATACGCGCATTGATAATTATTACTGGCTGCGAGATGACACTCGCTCGCAGCCGGAAGTCCTTGATTACCTGCATCAGGAAAATGAGTATGGCCGGAAGGTCATGACCTCTCAGCAGGCGTTACAGGACCGCATTCTAAAAGAAATTATCGATCGCATCCCGCCCAGAGAAGTTTCCGCTCCGTATGTGAAAAACGGCTATCGCTACCGTTATATCTATGAACCCGGCTGCGAATATGCCATCTATCAACGACAATCGGCGTTAAGCGAAGAGTGGGATGTGTGGGAAACCTTGCTCGATGCGAACCAGCGGGCCGCGCACAGCGAATTTTATACGCTCGGCGGACTTGCCATTACGCCGGATAATACCATCATGGCGCTGGCGGAAGATTATTTATCCCGTCGTCAGTATGGGTTGCGTTTTCGTAACCTCGAAAGCGGTAACTGGTATCCGGAACTGCTGGATAACGTTGCGCCTGAATTTGTCTGGGCCAATGATTCCCTGACCCTTTACTATGTGCGTAAGCATAAGAAGACGCTGCTGCCCTATCAAGTTTGGCGGCACACGATTGGCACTCCGTCATCGCAAGATGAACTGGTATATGAAGAGAAAGACGATACCTTTTATGTCAGCCTGCATAAAACCACTTCGCAGCATTATGTGGTGATTCATCTTGCCAGCGCCACCACTAGCGAAGTGCTATTACTTGACGCGGAACTGGCCGATGCCGAGCCGTTTTCATTTTTACCGCGCCGCAAAGACCATGAATATAGTCTCGATCACTATCAACATAAGTTTTACCTGCGTTCTAACCGGAACGGTAAAAACTTTGGGTTGTACCGTACCCGCGTGCGCAATGAAAACGCCTGGGAAGAACTGATCCCTCCGCGCGAGCATATTATGCTGGAAGGGTTTACCCTGTTTACCGACTGGTTAGTGGTCGAAGAGCGTCAACGGGGGCTTACCAGCCTGCGGCAAATTAACCGTAAAACCCGTGAAGTGATAGGCATCGCCTTTGACGATCCGGCTTACGTGACGTGGCTTGCCTATAATCCCGAACCTGAGACCTCCCGGCTGCGTTACGGCTATTCTTCAATGACGACGCCAGATACCTTGTTTGAACTGGATATGGATACCGGAGAACGACGGGTACTTAAACAGACGGAAGTGCCTGGGTTTGATTCTGGCTGTTATCAGAGCGAACACCTGTGGATCACCGCACGCGACGGCGTCGAAGTGCCAGTATCGCTGGTTTATCATCAGAAGTATTTTCGTAAAGGGCAAAATCCGCTTCTGGTTTACGGCTACGGATCTTACGGTTCCAGTATTGACGCCGACTTCAGCAGCAGCCGACTGAGCTTGCTGGATCGTGGCTTTGTTTACGCAATCGTACACGTTCGCGGCGGCGGTGAGCTGGGGCAGCAGTGGTATGAAGATGGCAAATTCCTCAAAAAGCGGAATACTTTTAATGACTATCTTGATGCCTGCGATGCCTTATTAAAACTGGGTTACGGTTCACCGTCGCTGTGTTATGGGATGGGCGGGAGCGCGGGCGGAATGCTAATGGGCGTCGCTATCAACGAACGCCCCGAGCTTTTCCACGGCGTTATTGCCCAGGTACCCTTTGTTGATGTATTAACCACGATGCTGGATGAGTCGATCCCACTAACGACAGGAGAGTTTGAAGAGTGGGGGAACCCGCAGGATATTGAGTATTATGACTATATGAAAAGCTATAGTCCTTATGACAATGTCAAAGCGCAGGACTATCCGCACCTGCTGGTGACGACAGGATTGCACGATTCCCAGGTGCAATACTGGGAACCGGCGAAGTGGGTGGCAAAATTACGCGAGCTAAAAACGGACCAACGTCTGCTGCTGTTATGTACGGATATGGACTCCGGGCACGGTGGTAAGTCGGGGCGGTTTAAATCCTACGAAGGCGTCGCGCTGGAGTTCGCCTTTTTAATCGGCCTGGCGCAGGGAACCTTACATAGCGCATAGACGCGCGCCCGCAATGGCTTGTGAGCGTCGCGGGTTATTGTGGTGTTCCATTGCTGCGTTGCTCGCCAGCCTGAACATCTTCCAGGTAGTGTTTAAGCGTCAGGCGAAGTTCCGGGCTCATATTATCAAGGTTATTAAAAAGCCAGCGTAAATAGCCCGGATCGCGTTTTGCGACTTCAGATACCGCCTTACCGCGGTATTTACCGAACGGGAAAGTGGTTAACAGCGCAGGACGGCCCGTGATATTGACCATTTCTTCCGCGGTCCAGCCGGTGGTTCGCATAATATCAATCAGCAAGGCGGCGGTGATATAGCAATCATAAAGCGCCCGGTGATGATGCAGCCCCGGCGGCGTTTGTACGCTTAGTTTGCGTGATTTATAGAGCGCCATATTGCTGTATTTTATTCCCGGCCACAGGCGTCGCGACAACTTCATGGTACAGATCCACTCACCCGGCAATTCAGGTAATACGCGTCTGTCGAAACTGGCATTGTGAGCGACATACCACTCACTACCGTAATAAAGCGGTATGACATCTTCAATCCACGGCTTATCGGCGACCATGGCTTCGGTAATACGGTGTATCGCCATCGCCTGCGGCGTAATAGGGCGATCGGGGCGTATCAGGTGACTCATGGGATTGACAATGTTGCCATCAATGACATCTACAGAGGCTATCTCTACGATCCCGCCCTGCAGCCCGCAGGTTTCCGTGTCTATAATCCGCAACATGATTCATTCCTCACCGAAAGATCTTAGCGTAATGGAATGATATCGCCTTGCCAACCCTCCGTTGTGCGCAGGCCCGTCAGTAATAGCGAACCGCAATCGGCACGAACAATAAGTTGCCCGCTTTCATCCCACAGCGCGCTACTGCCACAGGCATTGGCCATCAGTACGGCCAGCGCATATTTATGCGAAAAACGTTGTAAGCGTGAGGTAGAAGCATGTAGTTCAGGTTCGTTAAGACATTGACTGGTTGTGAATAACGTAAATGAGGGATCTATATCATCACCTTCTGGCTGCTCATCCACCACGTTGATAGCGCTTCGCTGCCTGGCAATACAGGCGCCATGACTTTTGTGAAACATGAGCGGCGACGCTAGCCATGGGGCAAAAATAGCGATGCCTTTTACGAAGCGGCAGTTATGCTCAACAGGCATACCCACAATGATAGTCATATGGTGGGTATCGGCCGCATGAGTGAGCGGCTGTAAAAGCGCCTCGTCAGGCGGGGCGGGCAACGATTTATTCCTTTCGTCGCAGCCTAATAGCGACAGTGACGGAAAGACCAGCAGTTCGCACTGTTGACGAGCCGCAAGCTCAATATATTCCAGATGATGGGCGACATGCTCCGCCGGCGAGGCGTTCAGGGGCGCATACTGCGCAGCAGCAATTTTCCAGGAGGACATAATGACTTCCTTTTCATAGTCTCTACAGCCATTCTAAAAAGCATAGGTTAAGAATCGCCTTATAATGTAGTCGTCTGCATGTAAGGAAGTGTAACGTTATATAATTTTTATTTAACTTTGGGTTCGTAAGGGAGTCGGGATAGTGATACGGAAGCCAGACGATGGGCAATCAGCCGCTCGCGAAACCAGGCGCGTAGATGCTCTGGCTGCTCACGTTCGACCGCCTCCGCGACAACTGGCATATTGTAGCGCTCTTTAAATGCCACCCCGGCTGCCGCCAGGTCCACATTGACTTTATCCATTTCCGCTTGTTCAAGCTGAGCCAGATTTGTTTTCATACGTGTCTCCTTTTTTGTTGCCGCCAGAAGGTACTAAGAGTCCGCGGTAATGGCAAGATGGAAATGATGATCCTCGACTCATTGATTGTTGAAGGTTATTCTTTGTAACGTAGGTATAACAAAAAGGAATAGTGAATATGGCTTCTTCTGCACCATCGCGACGTTTAGCTTTAGTGCTGCTGGCATCGACATTTGCGACGCCAGCGGCCTGGGCACATGCGCACCTGACGCATCAGTATCCAGCGGCGAATGCTGCCGTTACGGCCTCGCCACAGGCGCTGACTCTGAATTTTTCTGAAGGGATTGAGCCAGGATTCAGCGGCGCAACCATTACTGGCCCTCAGCAAGAGCTCATCAAAACGCGCCCGGCAAAGCGAAATGAACAGGATAAAACGCAGTTGATTATCCCGCTTGAGCAGCCGTTAAAATCTGGCACTTACACGGTAGACTGGCACGTTGTGTCGGTGGATGGACATAAAACAAAAGGGAAATACACCTTCAGCGTGAAATAAATGATGCTGACATTCGTCTGGATAACTCTCCGATTTATTCATTTTGCTAGTTTGATGCTGGTCTACGGCTGCGCGCTTTACGGCGCCTGGCTGGCACCCGCATCAATTCGTCGTTTAATGACGCGTCGATTTTTACATCTGCAACAACATGCCGCCGCCTGGAGCGTTATCAGCGCGGCTTTCATGCTGGCGATTCAGGGCGGACTGATGGGCGGCGGCTGGCCCGATGTTTTTTCCGTCTCGGTGTGGGGCGCGGTACTGCAAACCCGCTTTGGCGCGGTCTGGATATGGCAAATTATCCTCGCGCTGGTCACGCTGGCGGTGGTAGTCATTGCGCCGGTAAAAATGCAACGACGGCTTCTTATTCTAACCGTTGCTCAGTTTATCCTGCTGGCAGGCGTTGGACATGCGACGATGCGCGACGGTGTAGCGGGAACATTACAGCAGATTAACCATGCTCTGCATTTACTCTGTGCCGCAGCCTGGTTTGGTGGGCTGTTGCCAGTGGTTTATTGTATGCGCATGGCTCAGGGACGCTGGCGTCAACATGCCATTAGCGCCATGATGCGTTTTTCTCGTTATGGTCACTTTTTTGTGGCGGGCGTATTGCTCACAGGCATTGGCAACACGCTATTTATCACGGGATTTACCGCTATCTGGCAGACCACCTATGGACAGTTGCTTTTGTTAAAATGTGCGCTGGTGGTGCTTATGGTAGCAATTGCGCTGACGAATCGGTATGTTCTCGTACCACGTATGCGACAGGAAAATCCCCGGACTGACCTATGGTTTGTCAGGATGACGCAAATTGAATGGGGAGTTGGAGGCATAGTTCTGGCGATCGTCAGCCTGTTTGCAACCCTCGAACCTTTCTGATGGACTGGCATAACGAATGAAAAAAATACTCCTTCCGGCGCTTCTGCTGGCCACTTCGGGCGTAGCGTTGGCGGCGCCGCAGGTGATTACCGTAAGTCGTTTTGAAGTAGGAAAAGACAAGTGGGCGTTTAATCGGGAAGAGGTCATGTTGACCTGTCGGCCTGGCCAGGCGCTCTATGTGATCAACCCCAGTACTCTGGTGCAGTATCCCTTGAATGCTATTGCCGAACAGCAAGTAGCGGAGGGTAAAACGCGCGCTCAGCCTATTGCCGTCATTCAAATCGATAACCCGGCGAAGCCCGGTGAGAAAATGAGTCTGGCGCCGTTTATCGAACGTGCGCAAAAGCTTTGTGATCCATCCAATAGCTGACTGATTTTTAATAAAAAACCGTAAACCTTCACGAAAAGGCTTACGGTTTTTTTATCTCTGATGACAGACAAAACGCCAGGTTTTTTCAATCACCTTCGTCACAAACTGGAAAACCTGGCGTCGTCATCTATTCTTAAAGGGCAAGGCGATTTAGCCTGCATTAATGCCAACTTTTAGCGCACGGCTCTCTCCCAAGAGCCATTTCCCTGGACCGAATACAGGAATCGTATTCGGTCTCTTTTTATTTTTCTTATAAATCAAGTAATTAAAAACGTTTGTCCGAAAATGTCCGAAATTTGTCCGAATTTCTGTATTCGGTCTTTTTCCTTTATATCACAACAAAATCTGATTTAACATTTTTAAAACAGAAAATTAGAGCATCATGTATGCCTTTTCGTCTCGCTCATCAAGGTACATTTTTGTTGTGTTCTCGGAAGTATGCCCCAGGAGTTTCTGAGCAAACCCTTCCCCGTAAGCATCTTTATACAGTCGTCCGGATAAGCTGCGGATCTCGTGAAACGGCGGTGGGTTTTCACTGAAATTTATTCCGGTCAATTTTCGTGCCGCAACAAATTTTTTAGTCAGGCTGTCAGGATGAATACTCCCGTTCGGGCTGTTTTTGCGTATGCCAGCGCTGATAAGGTATTCGCTACGGCTTACCAGGCGGCAGCGATCAATCACCGTACTGAGGCGTAAACCCATGGAAGGAAGGTTGAGCGAAAGTGGCAGAGCGATTTTCATCCCGGTCTTGATTTGCTTAACGTACAGTCGCTCATCAATAATGTGACTGAACTTCATGCATGATAGATCCTCCCGTCGCTGTCCGGTAACAAGGGCTAGATCCATAGCCAGCGGGAACCATGCAGGAAGTTGTTCTGCTGCCTCCCTAATTTTGTTATATACATCCAGTCTCAGACGATCACGAGCGACTTCGATCTTGGGGGAGCGTGTTGGCTCCACTGGATTATGCGCAATATGTCCTCGAACTATAGCCTCCCTGAACATGTCGGAAAGTACAGAACGCATGGCTCCGGCCATTGTGTTTTTCCCCTCTGCTATCCAAGTTTCCAGAAATTCAGCAATATGGCGAGTAGATACTTCTATTAAAAGCATTCTCCCTATTTTCTCTTTTATTGTTTCTAACTGATTTCCGCGTATCTTATATGTATTAGCTGACAGGTTACGCCGTTTTAATAGTATTTCATACTGTTCTGCCCACTTTGTAACGGTGAGTGAGTCCGTTCCTTTTAGCTTTTCAATCAGCCCTACGGGGGTATAGTTTTTCGCAATAAAGTGATTGGCTTCGATTGCCTGAGCAATTGCATCCCTGCGTGAAATCTGACCTAGCTGAATTTCTTCATTAGTTAATGGATTTCTCCAGGCGAATGTTTTCCTGGATCTTCTATAAGTCAGATTTTTGGGGAGATTAGCATCATACTTTTTTTGACTCATTTATTAACCGCTCCAGCAACGCACTTTTTTTACCAGTTCGCCCGTTAGGATGGTGTTGTTCAAGCACCAGTCCCACTTTATTCGGCTTGATATAAAACGCGTCCGGATTAACCCGATACGTCCTGCCATGTAATACTGGAGTCGGGTAAATATTTCCGTTTCGCGCCCATCGTCTTAATGTTGTGAGAGGTGGAGGATCATCGGGATAATTTAATTCACCCCAGGTTTCAAGTCTCACAAAGCTCATAGTCATGTCTCTTTACTTCATGACCGCCGCCAACTATACGGTGTGGCGGTCGGTCGGGGTTGAACATCAATGATCAGGTTAAAATTTGAAGGACTGCTGACCGCCGCCCGGTAAAACTTTTACATCTCCGGCGCGCCGTCCTGTAAATCCTGCCCAATGCGCGGCGCGTATCCTGTCAGCCTGCTCTTCAGTCAGGCAGGGTTGCGGCAGGGCGGAGTTTTTCTGGTGCTCTGCAACGCGTATGGATTCGCCGGCTTCGTGTAACTTCTGGCACAGGGGGCAAAGGTCGCGTGTATCCATCATCCGGATCTTTCCATCGAAAAATATGTTGCCATGCCATGTAGCGCAGTTCCGGCACACGGGTGCATCGCAGGTGAACATGGCACGACATTTTTTCATGTACCCGTGTTTGTCCTCATCGGCATCCCAGCCGATGATCCCGTCACAAAGCAGGGTGGCCGGGGTGCCGCAGAACATACAGACAGACTTCTTCATGCTGCAATTACCTCCCTCATTCAGGCTGTACGAATCCCGCCGCGTGAGCGGTGTTTAAAAGCATTTTTACGGTTAATTAATTATTCAGCAGGCGATCTTTATTCCTTAATACATTTAAACTTTTCCAGCGTGACTTTCTCTTCGCGTGATTTTCCGGCTTCAGTTCTGCCGGCCAGCATTTTTTCACACTCGGCTTTATTCATTTTTTTGTCAGAAAAACGAACCCAGTTTGTCGGGGAATTACCCGGCTTTTTGACGATGGCGGTTATTCTATATTTGTACATTAATAAAGCACCTTCACTTCAGGCGGTCAGCGACCGCCAGTCTCCGTTATGCGGTCACGTTCTCTTCCACGCCAGCGTTTTCGACGACGCTGTACTCACCTGTGATGACAGACGCATCAGCCGGATCGATAGTCAGCGTCTCCTTTTCGTCCATTGATACCGCGCGCTGGATCTCAATGGATACAGGCAGGTATTTGAACAGGCGGCGTATGGCGGTTTTTTTGGCCATTTCCTCCCAGTGAGTAACCCACGGGCCGTTGTTACCGGCTTTGCTCTGTGCCCGTACCAGCTCTATCTGTTTACGGGTCATTACCTCAAACTGTGTGCCACCATCTTTAAGGCGGGCAACGGCATAGACATGAGTAACCGGTGCATCTTCGTTCTCACCCGGACGGTGTACCAGCTTTTCTTCCAGACCAAACTCGAAGCTGAAATCGTCACCTTCGCGGACGACGCGCGCGGAAAGACTTGCAATCTGTCCGGAACGGCGGGCAAGGTCGATCATTCCCCGGTATCCAATAATTAACTGAACGTTTTTTTTGCCTGACTTTTCGTTTTTGTTTCCGAACGGCAGCAGATAGGCATGACCGAGCGCGCCGCCGGGCTCCAGCCCAAGCTGGGAACACTGAACGATGGCGCTGACAAAACTCATGGTGTCACAGTCACCCAGTGCCGGAACTTTTCGGATTTCCGTTGTGGCTATCCGGATCATGCGTTCCGCTGTCATGTGGCGGGGCAGGGCCGCCGCCAGTTGTTCTTTCATGGAAGGCTGGTTGATAAAGCTGATCACATCGTTGTTATTTTTCACTGCCGTCGGGGTGCGTGCTCCCTGTGTTTTTTGCAGGTCGGCTTTTGCAATAGGTGGCTGTTTAGGCATTTGCATTCTCCTTCGCCCAGCGGGGCAGTGATAAAGTTTTAATGGCAGGCCATTCATCGTTACTAAGGCATTCGGCCAGGGTTTGCAGATTGCGACGATATTCCCGCTGACCTGCCAGTTTTGCGTCTTCACCCATCATGAAAATCTCAACCGGGTAACGCCCACATTCGGCGGTTGTACTGGCAACAAGGAAGACGAAGGTGGGTATCTCACCGAACTGCGCCCGATAACCGTCGCTGTAGAAAGCGTCCTGTACGTGGTAGCGATAATCGTAATAAGCTGTCCTGAACCGCTGGATATCAGCAGTGGTTTTCACATCCATGATCCAGTGAAATTCAGGGATGATTTTGTCCGGACGGCACCGACACAAAATTCCTGTTTCCGGATCTTCCCAGTAGACTGATGATTCAGCATATCCGGCGCTTTCAACCAGCCACTGCCCCAGCGGTAACGCCATCACACTCTGGTACATAAGTTCGATTTTCCGGCCTTCTTCTGCCGTAAGCACGGTTCTTCCTGTCCGGGCGCACTCTTCCAGAAAGGTTTTCTCTTCTTCTTTTCCTGCGCTGGTACGGCGGTTAAATTCCGGAGCGATGATGAAGCGTTTACTGAACTCCTCTGGTTCCAGTATCCGGCAGTGAAAAGCCGTTCCTGTATCGAGAGTCTTTGTTTTCTCCGTGTCCACGGGGGCATTTTTACGCCACAGATAAATTGCTGGTGTGTCTGCGATATCGTCAAGCTGTGATTTACTGACGCCGGGGCCAGCGTGATACGCCTCGTTAGGGATGTCATAGTAAATACCTGGCTGTATATCATCAGGGACAGTGAAATTTCCGTTTTCTACGGGATCTGCCGCTTCGCCAGCTTCATCACCGCCAGTACCTGATCCACCGTCCGTTGTAATTTCCTGCCCTGTATCGCCAGCCGTTTCCTGCTGGTTGCTCTCTTTCGGCGTTTCTCCATCTCTTTCTGTTCTGGCTTCCATTTTTTCGGTCTGATTTGAGGGAGCACTGAACAGCGCTGAAACGTCGAAAGTCCCGTCTGCGTTTCTGGTGACAGCCTCCGGCTCTGCTGCTGGTTGTTTTTCCTCCGGCACCACTTCTTCTTTTTCACCCTGATTTGAGGCGCTGTAATTGTTATGAACCCACTTCGGATCGTTCGGGGCGCTGATGCCTTCGACATATTCACCGCGCGCGGCTGCCAGTTGTTTACCAACATCAACCGGGTTTTTGGGTGGAATGTTTTTACGTGCTTCGTGCAGTTCTGCCAGTATTTTCTTGTAGCCTGCTTCTGTCTGGCTTACAGGTGGCTCATTCTCCAGCGGCTGCGGGTCCGGATGATGTTCAGTTGTGTCCTGTTCCACTGCTTCAGGCGTTGCTGGTTCATCTGCCAGTTCGCCTGCCGGTTGCGGTTTTTCTTCATCATCGTTTGCACTCCCTTTCACTGGCATGGGCTGAGATGTACGGCCACAGGCGATATCAACAATAAGCGGGTCGGGGCTGGCGTGGTCGGTTTCGGTAAGTACACGGTTGAGATACTCAGTAACGCGTGCAGGTATGGCTTCAATCCCGATCGGCGCTTCTTTCACTGACGCAACCACGATGGCACGGGAATAATCCATACCGCCGGGCATGTTCAGAAAAGCCTTACAGAACACATCGAAGGGAGGCTTATTGTCCGCGACAATTTCATCCACTCGTTTTGAATGCGCCTGATGCAGGTTGTAAATATCCAGGTCCATTGAGCGGGCGAGTACACCCATTGCAACGTCGCGGGCCAGTGACGCTTTATCGTGAACAAAACCTTCCCCACGATCGGTAAGGATGCCACCGCCAGCGTTAGCGCCTGATGGTGTGCGGTTGATGGAGGATACGCGATTTCCTTTCTGCCACTCTTTGACCAGCAGACCGCGGTCGATGGGGTGTGCGTCAGCGTATGCCTGCGCAAAATTAATCTTCATATGCAGCGTGCGTTGCTTATCACGCGGAAAAATCCGTTTAAAGGCATCAGTAAATTTCCACAGACCTGGAGTATCCAGCTTTTGTATACCTGGCACATTATGGCAGGCGAGCAACATATCCTGGATATAGTTGTCACTCATCTCCAGCTCCATGCGGCTGACTTCGGCAAGCTGTTCCGGCGTGATTTGATGTGAAAATTTATCTTCAAGAATGAACTGAGAAAGTATGCGATGGCGTTCGCTCAGCGTGGCGACAGGATGAAACATCGATTTTTCAACATCAGCCATCGGTTCGCCGTTAACGTTATAAGCGTAAGCGGGGAGGGGATCGCCGGCAGTATTGTCACTGTCAGCCGGAGTATCCATGGAGGCCGTGTCACTGCTGGCGTCATCATCTGCTGCCATTTGTTCATGAAACTGGTCTGCGGGAACCGCGCCGGGGATCAGCATCATGGTTTTTCCGTCTTCGCCGCCTTTTTCGTAACGGTTGCAGAATTCAGTATCAAACACACCTTCAGGGGGAAGGTCGCCAATGGCAGGAAGATTTACACGAACGGGTTTTTTAAAATCGTCCTCGTCATAACCCTTATCGTCCATAGCAGCAATGCAGCGGGAAATGGCTACCGACAGTTTTTTAGCTGTAGTCCAGAAGAAACCTGCTTTTATTCCAAGCCGCTTTCTGGCCTCTTCATTTTTAACAAGGCAGTGCAACGCAAAATCTTCTTTATTTTCACTCATTGTTTTTTAACCTCAGTTAAGATTAAAATCGTTTTGCCAGTGAAAATCCTCTCCGGGTGCTCACTGGTCATGTCTCTGGTGGTGGGTCTGGTCGCTCACCTCAGCATCGCCGGGATGTAAAGCCGGGGAAGCGCCTGCATTTAATGCAGGCTTTTTTCCTTTGAGGCCTCAGACATCGCCCGCGCAAAATCACTTGCAACAGACAAGCTCTTCAATGCACCAATAACCTCCCTGGGGACGTCTTTCACTTTGAGCAACATGGCTGCTGCGGCTATAGTGGAGTCCCATGCCCCTGTTTTTTCATCTGCATATGCAGTTATTGATTTATTTATTGAATAGCCATCTTCGTTTCTGTTTAACTCGTATGAATAGCCAATAACTACCGGCATATTGTTTTGCTCGCATATCTTAAATATACGGCTGGTGAGTTCTTTTAGTTCCTGTAATACTGCTGCATCAGGCGTTGTATTTTTCATTTTTATTTCCTTTTTCAGGTTGAGTGAATCCCTGCCATTGCTGGCATAGTTTTATTGTTTCAGTAAATGATTAATTAAAGTTCATGTGCCATCTGGTCATGGCTGGCACAGCGTTTACTGCAATATTTTTGTTTTTTACGTGAAATAAGCGTTCCGTGCATATATATCAGTTCATATTCGTATGCGGTCTCTTCCGGTATTGCTTTCTGACAATATGCGCAGTTAATTAATGTCGGGTCTCCTTTCTGGGTGAGTAGAGTATAAATTTTACGAATCAATCCCGGTTTTCTGTTTATTGCAGTCTGCTGTTTAGCCGGACTGCGCATCCAGTCGGAACGAGGTGTAATGACAGGTATCATCGTTTTATCCTCTTTGCCTGTTTATAAGCGAATTTTGTTGGTGCGGTGCCTGGTGCCTCCAGGTGACGATAACCAGTTAACCATTACCGCCGACTACTATTTCCACCCACAACATGAAGGACCGTTATGTCTTTTTAACTGTGCCGCGTGCGCTTAGCCGCATTCACCACACCACAAAATTCGCTTTAAAAAGGGCGGAAACCAGAAAGGAATGAACTGGTACCGCCAAAGACTACACACAGCAATGTCACGGGTTCCACTCGCAACCGGAAGCGCGCTCAACCAGGATCGGTGGATTTAACGACAACCTTAGTTAAGTAGCGAACGCGCTTTCGTGTTGCGTGCTCCGTATCGTGGAGCTGACGCCCGTCTTTATCCACATCGGGGCGGTGGTATACTGGAGTTCTCACACAACCAGTAAGGACATAAAAATGACACCCCGTCCAATTAGTGTTTTTTGGTTCAAAAATCTCGATCAGTACGAATCATGCAAAGAAATTTTGACCGATTCGTGGGTGCTACCTGACGATTATCGGGACTGGCTTATCCGCTTCAATCAGATGATTGATCGTTATGAACGCAGTGGTATCGAGGTGATCAAAGTAGAGATAGAGCCCAACGAGTTCTCCATCTGGTGCCTCGCCAACGGATGTGAGATAAGCACCAAGAGCTGCAACGACTTCGCTGTTTTCCATGGCAGTAGCAAGGCGCTCCGCGATAGAGATACTGATTGGGGATATGAGTAAACAAACTCGTCCTTCAATTCTGAATATTTCTATTTTCATGACAGTACCTCTACAAATTCTGCGAAGCATAGCGCCCCCTTACCTTCGATAAGGCTTTGAAAGTATTCCTGGTAAGCCTTTTCCATGGGGGTATTGAAATCCATGCTGACCTCATTCCCGCTTAACGCCCGGCGGCGGAACGTTTTATCTACTGCGCTTGTTACTTAACAACAACTGCCGTCATGTTCGTATGCCTCAGGCTGGCTACTTAGCCCGACTCAGCAGCGGGATAACTCTTGGTATTGTCCGGCTGTTATCTGGTCTGGCGTTGTCTTGATACATCAAATGCTCACATATCGTGAGTAATTTGTCAATATGAATTGTGAGCATTATTTTCTTGGTGGGATATGGATAAGCAAAAAAATCCCGCATTTGCGGGATTACTAAGAGGGGAGGTTAGCTCAAGAGGATGGAGTATCTTTTTTATGCTGTCTGCTTCTAAGGTATTGTTCTACATACTCATCAATTTCTTTTAATCTGATTTCAAACAGATCAAGCATACGTGTTTGCTCTGATGCTGGCAGTTGATTAAACAATTCGAGTAGCTTTTGTTGGTTATCACTCAGCCATGAGTTGGCATTTTCCTGCTTACCGAACATTAGTTCTGCGGGGGAAATGCCAAGCACTTGGCCAAGCGTAATGGCATCCTCAGCTCCAATACTCCGCGTTCCAGCCTCGTAATTTGCAATGCGTGACGACCCCGACCAGCCACATAGCTTAGCCAGTCGTCCCATGCTTAATCCTCTGTTTTGGCGGATAGTTTTAAGACGTTCGCCAATTTGTTCTGCAATCGTTTTCATGTTTGGAATTTTATCACGCTACGTGAAATTGATGATACTCACGTATGTGTAGTTGACTATGCTCACGAATTGTGAATAATAAAATTCGGAGGTTTTAAATGAACAAAATTTCAACATACAGAAAGCAACTGGGGCTATCTCAAAGGCAGCTTGCGACTCATTTGGGATGGATACAGAGCCGTCTGGCGAACTACGAAGCAAATTTTCGCACACCCGGACTGGAGGAGTGCCGAAAAATTGTTGCCACACTTAACCATCTGGGATCTCGCTGTGTTCTTGATGATGTTTTCCCGCCTCATGTGAACGATAGCAGAACCATATTAGCGAAGGTGAACAACCATGATCACCCCTGAAACAGCCAGTCAGGCGTTATCGTCATGGCTGGCATATCTACAGATAACCCAGGAAACCGCCACGCAACTGATCACCCGCGCATTCCTGGAGCAGCCGGCGCGACCGGAAATAGCGGTTCACCGTATCGAGCGTGACGACGGAACGGTGGATTACGACGCATGGCGCCGTAACCGGATAAACATTTTTCAGCGCTGGCGGAAACGGGAAACGGCGGAGCACTGCGAGAAATTCTCTGCGCTGATCCCCGCTATTCTGGAGGCGATCCGCAAAAGTGCGCCGGAACTGCATAAACGAATAACGGCAGGGCAGAGCATTGAATACCTGCTTTCACAGCTTTTAAAAAAACCGCAGTGGCAAGCGCGGTACTTCTTGGCGCGCCGCTGGCGGATTTTGAGCGAAAGTGTGACGAGGCCATATATGCGTTACAGGCGTTACGTAGCGGTTATCGCCAGCAGTACCAGAGACATGACCAGTGAGTAATTTTTTATGTTTTATCGCCCGGAAAAGAGCGTAGAGAGGCTTTATGGCCGCACTTCCATACATGCAGCTTTACATCGCTGATTATCTGGCGGACACCATGCACCTTTCTGCCGAGGAGCATGGAGCCTATTTGCTGTTGATGTTCAATTACTGGCAGACCGGAAGAGCTATCCCGAAAAGCAGGCTGGCAAAAATTGCTCGGATTAGCAGTGAACGCTGGGGGGCAGTGGAAGAGTCCCTGAGAGAGTTTTTCATTGATAACGGTACTGAATGGATTCATGAGCGTATCGAAAATGATCTCGCTGCGGTCAGGGATGTTCTGGCGAAAAAGTCGGCAGCAGGGAAAGCATCTGTTCAGTCCAGAAGGAACAGGAAGAAAACGCAGGCCGCCAGTGGAAGTAACACAAGTTCAACAGGTGTTGGTTTGGTGTTTAAACAGGAAGCCAACAAAAAGGGAACTAATAAAGATATAGATCTAAAAGAATTAAATCCCACACATAACGCGTGCGCGCGCGCGAGTGCTCCGGTTAGTCAGCCTGGAATTATGGAACAGCCTGTCGTGACTGAACCGGAATACCGGGAAGGCCTGAACGAGCCGATCGGGAAATTCTCAATGATGGATGACTGGCATCCCTCGCTGGATTTCCGACAACGGGCCGCCCAGTGGGGCGTTGCGTTACCAGAGCCGGAATATTTACCTACGGAGCTTGTCGCGTTCAGGGATTACTGGACGTCGGAGGGAAAGGTGTTCACACAAATCCAGTGGGAACAAAAATTCGCCCGTCACGTAAACCACGTCAGGGCAAAGGCGAAACCAGCCAGCAGGGGAGAAAACCATGCAGAAATCCAGCCAGACAGCACCGCATCGCGGGCAGTACAGCAAATCAGGGCAGCCCGCGTGCAGTGGGAACGCGAAAACGGGATCGCCAGCGACGGAGACGGCCTGGCGACTCTGGGAAGTCATGGGGGAAATTTATTCGAACCGATGGACGCAGAAGAACGGCGCGGCACCTTCGAAGCTGTGGGTGGCCCAGATTGGGGCGATGACTGAGCGCCAAATCCGGCTGATTTGTCAGCAGTGTATGGAGCGATGCCGGGCGGCTGAGACATGGCCGCCGGACCTGGCTGAGTTTATTTCGCTGGTTTCTGAAAGCGGAGCTAATGCGTTTGGTCTCACAGCCGATGCGGTGCTGGCGGAATATCGTCACTGGCGTAACGAGTCCTGGCGCTACTCCGGCAGTGATAAATATCCGTGGCCTCAGCCGGTTCTGTATCACATCTGCACCGAGATGCGCAGAACGGGCGTTGAGCACCAGATGACGGAAGGCGAACTGAAACGACTTGCAGAACGGTTACTGGCGAAGTGGACAAAACACGTCGGTAATGGTTTCAGCATACCGCCGGTACGCCGTCAACTGGCAGCGCCGCGTCATCCGGCAGGGCCAACCCCGGCACAACTGATGATGGAAGAATTCAGACGGCGTAAGGCGGCGGGAAGGCTTTAACAGGGGGGACTTATGAGCAGAAATTACACACCGGCGCAGAAAGCTGAAATACAGAAGCGCCTGACGGAACTGGTACGAAACCACGGTCGGATGACGTTTGGAGAACTGCGGAAGATAACGGGGTTAACCATTTTTTCAGCCCGTCACTACCTGGAAAAGGCGGAAAGTTGTGGGGATCTGTATCAGGCCGGGAGAAGCGGTATTTTTCCTTCGGAACAGGCTTTCCTGCTTTGGAAGCAGAAACGTGAAGATGCCAGGATTACCCGCTTTCTGAAAACGCCGGAAGGTGTCGTGAGTTCCTACGACCGGACCAGAAACGTTATCTGTACGGAGTGCCGGAACAGCGTGACGATGCAAAGGGTACTGGCATTTTATCGGGGACATCACCGGGAGGCGAAATCTGCATGAAAATCGAATAATATAACTTTGCAGAGGTAGCGAATATCGTAATCACCCGTTCGGCATTTGAATTCCGTGAGCACAGTCGTGTTGTGAATGTCGCCTTGTTCACAACACCAGGAATATTCCACTGTCAACTGGTTGTCTGCGGCTGGACATAATTTTATCTGATATTCAGGCTGTACCAGCGCAAAGGTTCCGTGAGTCCGACTGTCTTTTTTGCTTCCAAATATTCAGTTTTAATTATCTGAGTATGGCAAGGTGATCATCTGTATCAAACACCGGGCAACGGGTTTTACTTTACCCAACGATTACGTCCCTGTTGTTTAGCCCGATAAAGGGCCTCGTCCGCTCTGGCAATAATGCCGGTAACAGTGTCACCGGCTGTGGAAAGGGTGATGCCCATACTGACGGTGACCGTTTCGCTAACCGCAGATGCTGCATGCGGCAGTGCGGTTTCACGCAGGTTTGTCTGAATACGTTGAGCAACCAGTGCTGCTTCATTCAGCGACGAAGAAGGCAGCACAACGACAAACTCCTCGCCCCCGTAACGTGCCACCAGGTCTGCCGGAGTACGAATCGACCTCTTCACTACACAGGCCACCTTTGCCAGACAGGCATCGCCAGCCTGGTGACCATAATGGTCGTTATAGTTTTTGAAATAGTCCACATCGAGCATGATCAGTGCAAACGGCTCCGTCTGGCGGAGAGCATCCCCAAGAAAACTTTCCATTGAACGTCGATTAGCGGTCCCGGTCAGTGCATCTTGGTGAGCCATAACGTCGAGACGCGCGATAAGCATCCGGTTTTCCTGGTAACGCAACCAGGCTTCATCAAACCAGCGCTGCAGGATAAAGCGACCATAAATGAGTATGGCGGTAAGAGTAAGCCAGACTAATAAAAACCGGATATTCACATACTGATTAAGCTGCACACTGGCCAGTAGGGCGGTCAGCCATAACGGGACGATGAAAAGTAGCAACGCTGGCAGATGATAATAAAGCGCAGCCAGCGCGGTAAGCATAAGGATGACACTGAGAGGCCAGGCAAAAGGCAGCTGCCACCAGACAATAAAACAGTAGCTACAATAGCTCCACATCAGACTGAGAATCAGCAGCATCACCAGACAAAGAGGAGTAAATCTGGTCGGAAGGCGGTAAATGAAAAGGAGTATCAGGAACGAAAAAACAATAATACTGCCCATAATATCGTCTATTAAAGGCAGTATTCCAGTCTGTGCACTGATCGACTTGTCAAAGTCACTGATGAGTATGTGGCGAAATAAAATGATAAGCGCAAAGCTGATATTCACAAATGTGAACCACGGAATACTTACACGTAGCGCTTGCCTGACCATATCTTTATGATCCTGCCATACCCTTCCAGCACTGGAGGTACGGCGCCTGTCGTCCGAATCCTGCCCCATCCTTAATCGCCTCATATAATGAATAATTACTATCCAGTGTAGTGCGGAGATACTTCACAGTGAAAAATGGAAAAGCTATCAGGCCAGGCTGCATTTTTGGCTGATGAGATGATTTTTGTTCCACAGTGACGAACTTATCGTCAACGCTTCTGTAGTAGGGGAATAATTATAGTTGTCTCCCGGTAACGGGAAGCGAGCTTACCCCACTGACTAAAAGAGGATGGAACTGGCAGACGTAAAACATGATTTATTTGTATCCATAAATGGCGAAATGTAACGTTTTGGTTATATTTAAAAGAGCGAAAATGGTCAGCAATAACTTTAATTGTTTGAATTAACAGATAATTAATCGACCAGACTGAGTGATATAGAATATTTTTACATGAGGGGTACAAATGAGACTTAAGTTGATCGTTAAAAGTTTTGCGCTGGCGGGGCTACTCTCTTCCACTGCGCTGACACCTTTATTTGCACAGGAAGCCCCAAAAGGCGCCACTGCTTCAACCAAGCAAGCTAACGATGCGCTTTATAACCAACTTCCTTTCTCTGATAACACCGATTTCACGAATGCCCATAAAGGCTTTATCGCTGGCTTACCTGAAGAGGTGATTAAGGGTGAGCAAGGGAATGTCATCTGGAATCCACAGCAGTACGCTTTCATAAAAGAAGGGGAAAAATCTCCTGACACTGTTAACCCTAGTCTGTGGCGTCAGTCCCAACTAATCAATATCAGTGGCTTGTTTGAAGTAACAGACGGTGTCTACCAGATTCGTAACCTTGATTTATCCAACATGACGATTATCGAAGGTAAAGAGGGGATTACGGTTGTCGATCCGCTGGTTTCTGCGGAAACAGCCAAAGCCGGTATGGATTTGTATTTCAAAAACCGTGGCAATAAGCCTGTTGTCGCCATCATTTATACTCATAGCCATGTTGACCACTATGGCGGTGTGCGTGGCGTTGTCGATGAAGCGGACGTGAAATCCGGCAAGGTGAAAGTGTATGCGCCTGCTGGCTTTATGGAGGCAGCAGTAGCCGAGAATATTATGGCCGGCAACGTGATGAGCCGCCGTGCCAGCTATATGTATGGCAACCTCCTGAAACCAGATGCCTCCGGCCAGGTTGGCGCCGGACTGGGGACGACCACCTCTGCGGGGACGGTGACACTGATTGCGCCCACTAATATCATCGATAAAGACGGCCAGAAAGAAGTGATTGATGGCCTGACTTACGACTTTATGCTGGCCCCTGGTTCGGAAGCCCCTTCGGAAATGCTGTGGTTCATCGAAGAGAAGAAACTCATCGAAGCCGCAGAGGACGTCACTCACACCCTGCATAACACTTACTCGCTACGCGGCGCGAAAATTCGTGAGCCGTTGCCATGGTCGAAATATATCAACGAAGCCATAGTGCGTTGGGGGGACAAAGCTGAAATTATTATGGCCCAGCACCACTGGCCGACCTGGGGTAACGAGAATGTTGTTGGTCTGCTGAAAAGCCAGCGAGACCTGTATCGTTATATCAATGACCAGACTCTGCGCATGGCCAATGAAGGTCTGACTCGCGACGAAATAGCGGCCAACTTCAAACTACCGGATAGCCTGGCAAAAACCTGGGCCAACCGCGGCTATTACGGCTCCATCAGCCATGACGTAAAAGCAACGTATGTGCTGTATCTCGGTTGGTTCGATGGCAATCCGGCAACCCTTGATGAGCTGCCACCCGAAGAAGCGGCCAAGAAATTTGTTGAATACATGGGCGGTGCCGATGCGATTCTTCAGAAAGCTAAAGCAGACTTTGACCAGGGGAACTACCGTTGGGTTGCTCAGGTGGTGAGTAAGGTCGTGTTTGCCGATCCAAATAACCAGAATGCACGTAACCTTGAAGCCGATGCGCTGGAACAATTGGGGTATCAGGCTGAATCTGGTCCATGGCGTAACTTCTACCTGACCGGTGCGCAGGAGCTGCGTAACGGTGTGGTTAAAGGTCCGACGCCAAATACAGCAAGTCCGGATACCGTTCGGGCGATGACCCCTGAAATGTTCTTCGACTTCCTGGCTGTACATATCAACGGTGAAAAAGCGGGTAATGCCCGGGCGGTATTTAATATTGACCTTGGCAGCGACGGTGGAAAGTACAAGCTTGAGCTGGAAAATGGCGTGCTGAACCACACGGCTAATGCTGAAGCGAAAGATGCTGATGCCACGATTACTCTGAACCGTGACACGCTGAATAAAATTATCCTGAAGGAAGAAACCCTGAAGCAGGCTCAAGATAAAGGAGAAGTCAACGTTACCGGTAATGCTGCGAAACTGGATGAGATGCTGGGCTATATGGACAAGTTTGAGTTCTGGTTCAATATAGTTACACCATAAATAGATTCCCTGCGGCGTCAATGCTGCAGGGAAGTTACTTCAGACAATTCTGTACGTTTTTTATACTCGGTTTTTCCTTCATTCTTTATATCTTGCTTCATTTTATGTATTTGCTGCTGAAGAACATGGCCCTGATACCAGTCAGTTCTGATTCTGTTATGCACAGCCTTTTTCATCAGATGACAGTAACTGGTTGTTGCGTGATTCAATGGCCTGCGAGTCTGGTCAACATGCTTTTCGATGCCGGTTGGCCATGATGCCAGTATGGTTAACTGGCATCATGGCAGCATAATTTTGCCGGATAAGTCAACCGCAGCGATATTAATCGTCCTGATTATCATCTGCATCACCGTCACAGTGACTGCACCAGTAACGAGGAGAGACTGCGATCGAACCGGCCAGACAGAGAGGAGGTAGTTGTCTTCATTGCTAAGTAAGAGACCTTGGGGATGAATCTCCGTCACTTGTGATGTGTCAGACAACCTCAATGTACCCGCACTTAATACCTGCGCCGGCGGTTTTTGTAATGTCCGGGAAATGAGCATATCAAAAAATAACCAGTTATAAGATTATAAATAAAACACAGAGAAAATGTCATTGCACATGGTCAAAAAATAGACACATTTATTGATGATGGTAATTAATAGCCTTCTATATATTCATGGTGAGAATGAAGATGCTTTAAAAATGCTCAAGTTCGTTATCTATGGAGACACCGTGAAAAAACTAAATAAAACACTTACTTGTAAATATGCTGTTATTCGCCGTGATGACATGACAGTAATTGCTGAAATGGATTTTTTTCCTGACTGCAACAGGTCATTGATGTATCGGGATGGCCGCTATGTCCGGTTTCTGCCGTTGTTGCAAAATGACATCATGGGGAGCGATACCCTGATTAATGAGCTGACTATCAGAGCCGGTTATCATGAATAATCATCCTTTGTTATACTCGCCTGCGGGCTGAACTCCCAATCTACTGCGCCACCGGAGAGAACGATGGCGCATTTACAACTGGTCAAGCAAACCTCATCAGGGCTTCTGCTCCCGGCGACGCCGGAGAGTGGGGATTTCCTGCGCTCAGTAAAAATCGGTGAGTGGATACACGCCGATTTTAAGCGTGTCCGCAACTACGCCTTTCATAAACGATTTTTTAAACTCCTTCAGCTTGGTTTCGACTACTGGACACCAACGGGCGGCACGGTCACATCGCGGGAACAGAAACTTATCTCCGGGTTCGTTAATTTTCTTTGCGACTCCGCAGGCCAGGAATATACCCCGGCCCTTAACGAGGCGGCGGAACAGTACCTCCATAACGTAGCTACCCTGCGAACCGGGGATGTCGCCCTTCTTAAATCTTTCGATGCCTTCCGGGAATGGGTAACCGTTCAGGCCGGGTTTTATACCGGGCATTTTTATCCGGATGGCAGCTGCGGGCGCCGGGCGAAATCCATAGCATTCGCCAGTATGGACGAAACCGAGTTTCAACAGGTCTATAAGGCTGTGCTGAACGTCCTGTGGAACTGGATTCTGTTTCGTAAATTTTCCTCTCCGGAAGAAGTTGAAAATGTGGCCGCGCATCTGCTGGAGTTCGCATGAAAATGACATGGTTTCAGCATCCGGCGTGTACCACCGAAGAGGCGGATGAGCTGGTGAAGCAGTACCGGCGCAGGGGGGTAAAGACGGAGCGCAGTCTGAATCATGACTGTATTCACTGGACGGTAAGCGCCCTGTTACCGGAGTTCGGGCATGTGCCAGTACGGAGGCGTGCGTGCTCTTATCTGAAATGAAAACTTACCGCAGTAAAAAATGGCTGGCAGCCGTCGGGCAGATTGAGCAGTGCGTGCTGTGTGGTCGGTGGGGAACGCAGGTCGCGCACATGAATGAAGGCAAAGGCATGGGAATGAAAACGGATGACTGCGCCACGGCGGCTATTTGTCAGGAATGCCATCATGAAATCGATAACGGCAGTCACCTGAGCAGGGAAGAACGCCGGTGTCTGATGAACAGGGCAATCGTACTGACAGTGATTAAACTTGTACGCATGGGAAAGGTGGTACCGAAATGATTTATTCAACCAGTACCGGAAAACCGGGCGAATATTTTCGACTGAATACACTGGAAAGCGTGTGGATTCAGGGAAAACTCCGTATGTGGGGACGATGGTCATACATCGGCAGCGGTAAACCCGGCAATATGTTTAACCAGTTGCTGGCCTCCAGAAAACTGACAAAAACAGCCATCAATGAGGCTTTACGCCGTCTGAAAAAATCAGGAACAAGCAAGCCAGATCTAGAGGCCTTTCTTCGTGAAATGATGAACGGGAAACAAAAAAGCTGGCTGGCGCATTGTACTGATTCCGAGGCCATGTTGATTGACTGCGTGATTGGTACTGTATTAGCTGAGTATCCGGCGCTGAAAAAGTTGATTCACCAGCGTTACGAAGGGCGGGGAATGAGTCAGAGAAGGATGGCTGATTTACTAAACAAACAATATCCAGACTGGTGTTATGCAACATGCCGTAATCGCATAGGTGTGTGGCTAAAAATGGCGGAGTTTATGCTTTATCTGCCGATGCGTGAAGCGTTTGCAACCGATGCCCACAAAATCGCCCGTTGACTCTGTTTGTTATCCGGGGCTATATTCCCGGCATGCCAGCAAAATCTGGCGTCGGGATTGGCGTCCCGGATAGAAACCGCGACAGACACACGCCGCGAGCGTGTTTTTTATTGTCGTATGCACGCGCACATCTGAATTATGGTGGGCTGTGTGGGGGCACCGAAAGGTGCGCCGGTTGGTTTCCCGGTTACGCCAACCCTGCACAGTTCACCACCAGACGATTGGCGTCGTCGGTGGTGAGTTATTTAGAAACCACTCTAGGGCGTCATTATGACAACTCAAATCTCTGTCGAAACTCTTTCCCCGATTACCCATAACCAAATTCCCGTTATAACTACCGAACTTTTGGCGCAGTTATACGGCACAAAAATCAAAAACATTTCTGATAACTTTCTGAACAACACCACGCGATTCGTAGTAGGAAAGCATTACTTTAAAATTGAAAAAAACGAATTACGCGAGTTCAAAAACAGACCCGAAACAATCGGGTTAGTTGGTAAAAATGCCCGTTCCCTAATCCTCTGGACAGAACGCGGCGCAGCCCGCCATGCAAAAATGCTCGAAACAGATCAGGCATGGGAGGTATTCGAGAAGCTGGAGGATTGCTACTTCAGCCAAAAGAACCCTTCAGTGCTAGTTTCATGCCAGAAAAGTTACGACACGCGAGTTCTCTGTTATCAGCAAAGCGGTGTCACTGTTTCCACAATCCTGTTGCGGGATGATGACATTGTCATTTCCCTTGAGTCATGGCTGGAACTGGCGAGAGCCAACGGTTGGTTTGTTATTCGCAAAGATCAACTGGTGGAAAGGCTGATGCAGCTTTAGCAAAAAAGCTATTGCATTTTTAGCCACAAACTGCTTCAATCCCGGTATGCTTCGCAAAGCTGTATCGCGAGGCGAATAACAGACATGAACACAAAAGAACCCGCCATTGAGCGGGTTTTTGCGTTTTAGGGGGTCGCATTCGCGGGCCTTTTTTGTTCAACAGGCTTTGAATTGTGGTTTCTTGCACCGTGGCATTTTCTGCTTCGCCCTATACTATTTGCTTAGTCTGGCGGAGGTGTGAATGAAAGAAGGGTATTACTGGATTCAGCATAACGGTGTTGTTCAGGTGGCATACTATACGAACGACACAGTTGACGATCTGGAATCAGGACAGCTTATTGTCGGTGTCTGGCATCTGACAAGGGGCGATGATATCTGCCATAACGGTGAAGCAGAAGTACTGTCGGGGCTGTTACAACCACCAGCTTAGATATAGAACGCGCTGGCGGCGCTTGGAAGACGGCTTGAAATATTAGCTGCGTAAATTATACCCCTGATTTTCTGTATACCACTGCCACGTAGCGGGGATTGGCTCCCGCACCCATCACAAGGCTGCGCTATTGCGCGGCCTTTTCTTTTTCCACTTACCCGACATCCGGGTAGTCCATTTCCCGGACAGGGGAAGTTATGACAATGGATAAACATACGACATGGCTGGCCTACATCTGGGCATTAATCAGCGGCATATGCGCCCAGTGGACGTTAAACGACTATGGCGCGCTGATAGGTATTGTTCTGGGTATTGGTACGTTTCTGGTTAATAAGCATTACAAAAAGAAATCAGAGCAGGCTCAGGCAAGGCAGGCTGCCGCGATGGAAGAGCGTAACAGGCTAATCGCCCGGATTCTGGAAAAAAACGACCATGACAGCACGTTAAAGATGCTGGCGGTATCTGAAATGCCGGAGGGCAGTAATGGCGCTCAGGACAAAAGTTAAATACGGTCTTTCCGCCGCCATGCTGGCGCTGATTGCCGCCGGTGCCAGCGCACCGCAACTACTCGACCAGTTTTTGCAGGAGCGGGAAGGAAATACGCTGGTGGCCGTTCGTGATAACGGCGGCGTCTGGTCAGTATGCCGTGGCGTGACTCGTATCGATGGTAAACCCGTTGTGAAAGGCCAGCGATTGACGCAAAGCCAGTGCGACCATTACAACGCCATCGAGCGGGATAAAGCGCTGGCATGGGTAAATAAACATGTTCACATACCGCTGACCGAACCGCAGAAAGCCGGTATTGCGTCGTTCTGTCCGTATAACATCGGTCCCGGTAAATGTTTTCCGTCCACGTTTTACCGCAAGCTCAACGCAGGAGATCGTAAGGGAGCGTGTGCAGAAATCCGCCGTTGGGTATATGACGGCGGCAAAGATTGCCACAACAGGGAAAATCAGTGTTACGGCCAGGTGATACGCCGCGACCAGGAATCAGCGCTGACGTGTTGGGGGATAGACCAGTGAAATACTTACCCACAACGGTATGTTTTGTCGCGGCGGCTTATCTTGCCGCTCATGGTATTGACGGCTGGGGATGGTTTCTCTTTATCGGCGTTATTCTGGTATGAACCGTATAACCTTTACTGCCATCATCCTTCTGCTGATAGTTGCCATAGCGCTGGCGTGGACGACTGACCACTACCACGGTAACGCGGTGCGCTATAAAGACCAGCGCGATACCGCCACTCACAATCTGAAGCTGGCGAACGAGACAATTACCGACATGACGAAGCGCCAGCGTGACGTTGCCGCCCTCGATGAAAAATACACGAAGGAATTAGCTGATGCACAGACCAGGAATACTGATTTGCAGCGCCGCCTTGCTGCTGGTGGCCGGGTGCGCGTCGAAGGACGATGTTCAGTGCCCACCGAGACCGAAACCGCCAGCACCAGCCGCGTGGGCAATGCTGCCACCGTCGAACTCTCTCCAGGTGCTGGACAAAACGTTCTCGATATCCGCGCCGGGATCATCAGCGACCAGGAAAAACTGAAGTATTTGCAGGAGTACGTTCGCACGCAGTGCAGATAAAAAAATCCCCGCAGGAGGGAAAAGGAGCTTACCTGCGGGGGAGTTTCAGAAATGCATAAACATGACAATGTCTCTGGGTCTGCGTACTACCACATCGCGTTTTTATCGTACTGATATAAGCCAGTTTTCGTACATCTCAAAAACGTAACCAGACGCTAAAAACTGGTACACCTCATGAAAATAACTCAATGGCTGAAAAGCCTCGTCCATACGGAGCAAAGAGAAATGCCGGATATGAAAGATATCGTCACCGACGACATGGTGAAAAATGCCCTCAAATCAGACGCCGTTACCATCGCAGTTAAAACGCAGATTAAATCCACTCTGGATCAGCAGATTGACGCCGCTGTCGATACCGCATTGACCGATATTCTCGGTAGTGATGCTGATAATACGGTTATGCAGTAGGTGAGATCAGGCATTACAGCAGCCCTTCAGTGAGGGGCTGCGATAATGGTTAATCACAGGGAACATAATCATGGAAAAACCGGACTGGGAGGCCATCGAGACGGCATACCGGGCCGGAGTGATGTCCCTCCGTGAAATTGCGTCACATCATGGTATTAGTGAAGGTGCTATCCGCAAGCGCGCAAAGCGTGATGACTGGTCCCGTGATCTTAACGCCAGGATTCAGCAAAAGGCTGACGATCTGGTACGCAAACAGGAAGTACGCAAAACGGTACGCACCAAAACGGAACTTACAGAACGCGTACTGATAGAAGTCACAGCGGAGGTAATAGCCTCGGTTCGCATGGAGCACCGGGGCGATATTCGCCGGGCCCGGGAACTCACAAACACGCTTTTTGATGAACTTGGTGCGCAGTGTGCTGATGTGGGGGCGCTGGAGCAACTGGGTGACATCATGTTCGATCCTGACGATAAAGGCCGTGACCGGCTCAATGAAACTTATCAAAAAGTCATCAGTCTGCCTTCCCGTGTGAAATCTCTGAAAGACCTGAGCGACAGCCTGAAAACGTTGATCGGCCTGGAGAGAGAAGCATGGAGTATAGGTGCTGTCAGTGAACCAGAAAAAACGCCTCTACCAGGAAAAAATACTGATCTGACAACTGATCAGGCAGCGGAATTGTACAAAAAAATGATGAGTTGATTATGCCTTTACCATTCCCCTTTGACTTTAAAGATCCTGATTATATTCAGGTTTTCGAATGGCGAATGGAGCGTCTGCAACGTATCAGAAAGGCTCCCGAAACTCTCCCTGCTCTCAGGCAGTTTTACCGTACAAACCCGGCGCAGTTCATCATCGACTGGGGCATGACTACAGACCCGCGCAATCTCGATTATGGTCTTCCGGTCACCATCCCTTTTTTGCTGTTTCCACGGCAGGAGGAATGGATCGACTGGATTATGGAACGCTCGCGTAACCATGAGAATGGTCTGACTGAAAAAAGCCGCGAAATGGGGTTGAGCTGGACATCTGTCGGTCTGGCCAGTGCGTTATGTCTGTTTAACCGTGAAATGGTTATAGGGTTTGGTTCCCGTAAAGAGGAGTATGTCGATAGCACGGTTGATCCAAAAGCGCTGTTCTGGAAAGTACGCAAATTTATAGCAACTCTTCCTGCCGAGTTTCGGGGAGGCTGGGACGAGAGAAAGCATTCACGTTTTATGAGCGTGGAGTTTCCTGACACTGGCGCGGTAATTAAAGGCGAAGCTGGCGATAATATCGGGCGCGGTGACCGTACTACGCTTTATTTTGTGGATGAGGCCGCCTTTCTCCAGCGGCCATTACTTATTGATGCCGCGCTTTCCCAGACAACTCGTTGCCGTATCGATCTCTCATCGGTTAACGGCATGAATAACCCCTTTGCGCAGAAGCGGCACAGCGGAAAAATCTCTGTGTTTACGTTTCACTGGCGTAGCGACCCGCGTAAGGATGATGAGTGGTACCGCAAGGAGTGCGAGAAAATTGATAACCCGATCATCGTTGCTCAGGAGCTGGATCTTAATTACCAGGCATCGGCAGAGGGTATCCTGATCCCATCAGAATGGGTACAGGCTGCGGTTGACGCACATATCAAACTGGGGATTCAGCCCAGCGGTCAACGGCTCGGTGCAATGGATGTCGCCGACGAGGGGCGGGATAAAAACGCCTGTTCCCTTCGTTACGGCTTCCTGTTGAGTGATGTCCAGGAATGGTCGGGTAAGGGTAGTGACATCTATGACTCCGTGGTTAAGGTCTTCGGCCTGTGCGATGACTTTGGTGCCGATGAGTTCCGCTTTGACGAGGACGGGTTAGGCGCTGGCGTTCGTGGTGATGCACGCGCTATCAACGAACTACGGGAAGCTGAGGGTACAGATCAAATTACTGCCACACCATTCCGGGGGAGTGGAAGCGTTTTTTATCCTGAAAATGAAGCTGTTCCCGGTGATAACGGCAAACCGGCACGTCTGAATAAGGACTTTTTCGCCAATGCCAAAGCTCAGGGCTGGTGGCATCTTCGCAAATTATTCCGCAATACATTTCGTGCGCTAAAGGGCATGGAGTATGACCCGGATGAGATTATTTCCATCAGCAGCACGATGGAAAATAAAGACAGGCTTTTGATGGAACTGTCACAACCCACCTGGTCGAAAAATGCCGTCGGAAAAATTCTTGTTGATAAGCAACCTGACGGGACGAAATCTCCTAACCTGGCAGACTCAGTGATGATTGCTTATGCCCCGATGGAAATGCCCGTCGTAATTTCTGATGATTTTATGGAGTGGATTTGATGTGGCTTTTTAAACGTAAAAAAACGGTGACACCGCCAGAAAGTCCGCCTGAACCACATCCGATGACGATCAGCGATGAGGTGGTTGCTGAGGCCGGACAAAAACCGCAGCGTGAATTTGTTCGCTATGAGCCACCGCCGGGAGTCATTCCCGAAGACATGCGCAATGCTGTACTGGCAATGGACTCGACTCCCTACGATACACTGAACAGCCAGTATCCTGATTTTGTGTACGGAGGATTTCCGGGCTATCCGTATCTGGCACTTCAGGCGCAGTTACCAGAGTACCGGCGCATGGTCAGTGTGATTGCCGAGGAGATGACCCGCAAATGGATAAAGGTTAAGGCGGTCGGGGTAGGGGACGACAGCCGCGCGCCGCGCATAGCGCAGCTTACTGATGCACTGGAGCGCTATAACGTACGGGATGCCTTCAGGCTGGCGGTGGAGCATGACGGCTTTTTCGGGCGAGGGCAAATTTATATCGATGTGCGTTCGCCATCGGGTATGTCGGCCTGGACTGACCCGGCGGAGCTGGAGTCCAGGCTGTTTATTTCCGACAAAAAAATCCCGAAAGGTTCCCTGCTGGGGCTTCGTATTATTGAACCCGTCTGGACGTATCCGGGTATGTATAACTCGGATAATCCGCTGAGTGATGATTTTTACCGTCCGTCCGAATGGTACGTAATGGGAAAAACGGTTCACGCCAGCCGCATGATTGATCTGATTTCTCGCCCGGTTCCGGACATGCTGAAGCCGGCCTATAACTTTGGCGGCCTGTCACTGGTTCAGATTGCCGAACCTTACGTCAATAACTGGCTGCGTACACGCGACAGCGTGGGCGATATGCTGCATTCGTTTTCGCTGAGCGGGATCATGACGGACATGAGCCAGGCGTTAACGGGGAAAAGGGACCCGAATTACGCAAAACGCGCGGAGCTGTTTAACCGTACCCGTGATAACCGCGGGTTGTTGATACTGGACAAAACGAAAGAAGAGTTTTTCCAGTTCAACACCCCTCTGAGCGGCCTCGACACCCTTCAGGCGCAGGCACAGGAACACATGTTCTTTGTCAGTGCCATACCGTCAGTAAAGTTCGCCGGGCTGAGTCCTACGGGACTGAACGCGTCGAGTGAGGGTGAAATCCGTGTGTTTTACGACACCATCGCTGCACTTGCCACTCGCCTTCTGAAGAAACCGCTGAAAAAGGTACTGGATATTATTCAGTTGTCTGAGTTCGGCGATATCGATCCTGATATCACTTTTGAATTTGAACCCCTGCATGAACTGACGCGCGAGCAACTGGCGAATATCCGTAAAACTGAAGCGGAAACAGATCAGATTTACGAGAGCGCCGGAGCGGTGACCAATAACGAGGTACGCGAACGGCTGGCTACTGCACCGGACAGCCCGTACAGCGGTATTGACCTGAGCGGAGAAATCGAAATTGACGACACCGAAGAAAATCCGCCGCAAGACCCGAACGCAGACCCTGAGACGGATTTCACCCAACGCGGGGATTGAGGCCTGGTACCGCAGACAACTGGATAATGCCGTCAGTGAGATGCACAACAGCGTGCTTTACTGGCTGCGGGCTGAGTACCGTAAAACAGACCTCGCGCAGGATGCGTCCCCCGTTAACCTGATGCGTGGAGCCATGCAACAACTTGCCAGGCGCTGGCAGAAAAGGTTTGACGAAATGGCCCTGCGGCTGGCGAGGCGGTTTGCCGGTGATGTTCTGAAAAACAGCGATGCGTCACTGTCCACTGCGCTCCGTGATGCCGGGTTTACGGTTCCTTTCCGTATGACAGCGGAGATGAACACCGCACTTCAGGCCAGCATCACGGAGAATGTGAACCTCATTCGCTCCATCCCGCAGCAACATCTCACCCAGGTGGAAACACTGGTCATGCAGTCTGTTAGCCGGGGGCGTGACCTGAAAACTCTGACCGATGAACTGGAAAAACGCTACGGCATCACACGACGGCGCGCGGCGCTGATTGCCCGCGACCAGAACAATAAAGCGACCTCGGTAATGCAGTCGGCCAGACAACGCTCGGTGGGCATCACTGAAGGTATCTGGCGGCATTCCCGCGCGGGTAAAACATGGCGCCCGTCGCATGTGAAGGCGAACGGTAAACGGTTTGATCTGCGAAAGGGGATGTTTCTGGATGGTAAGTGGGTACTGCCGGGCGAAGAAATCAACTGCAAGTGCGGATGGGAGGCCGTTATTCCCGGACTGGAGAAAAGATGATTATTACCGAAATGCTGGCGTTTGACCGGGCATCGGTAAGGCAGTTCGATAAAGTAGGTCGCCTCCAGATTGAGCGCAGTAATCTCAGCAAGGCGAACGTCTGCGGTTATTTCGGGCATGAAATACCGGGGGCGGAAGCGCTGGGACTCGACCCTCAAAAACTTTATCAGCTTTACCGTGACCCCGATGAACTGCGCAAGGCAGTTTCAACCTTCAACAATATTCCCGTCCTGTGCCGACACAAACCCGATTATCCGGGCGCGCCCGCGCGCGAGTACCGGGTGGGGACGACTCATGCCAACAGCGAGTTTGACGGTGCCTATCTGGTTAACGGCATGTCCATCTGGGACAACTCCGCCATCGCGGGGATAGAAACGGATGAACAACGGGAAATCTCATCGTCATATGCCTATGTGGCAGATATGACGCCGGGAACCACCCCCGACGGTGAACCGTATGACGGCGTTATGCGGAATATCGTGGGAAATCATGTGGCGCTGGTCGGCGATGGCCGGGCGGGGCCGGACTGTCTTGTTATGGACTCTCTCCCTCAGGAGCTAAAACGCATGAAACTGAGTAAAAAAGAAGTGGCGGTGCTTACCGCGCTGGGAACCTATCTTGCGCCGCGTCTGGCACAGGATGCAGCTCCCAGGGATTTGTTACGCCTGATGGCGCAGCATAAGCGCCCGGCAGCTATCGCCAGCGCGGTAAAAACTGCTTACAGCGAACGGCTGGCACAGGATATGGATATTGAACCGGCGGAGCTGGCGCAACTGATGGAATCAGCAGAAGCCGTGCCGGAGCTGGCCGGGGACGATGATACCGGGTTAACTGACGAGCCGAAGGCATTTGATACCGACAGCCCGATGGAAAGTGTACTGGCGTTGCTGTCCGGCAAGGTTCCTGATGATGTGCTGGAAAAAATTAAATCCGCACTGGCTCCGGCAACTGACGAAGACCCCGAAATAAAAGAGGCTGATGTGAAACCCGACGATGGGAAAGTCGATAAACCCGCGATGGATGCGGCAATCAGGCTGGCAACTGACCAGGCAACGAAACGGGCTGCTGAAAATTTCCGCGCCGTTCGTGTGGCTGAAACCGAAGTGCGACCGCTGATTGGCGATGTGGTGGCGATGGACTGCGCCGAAGAGGTTTACCGTACCGCGCTGGAGCAGACGGGGATCGATATCCAGGGCATTCACCCCAGCGCGTACCGCAGCATGGTGAAGTTTGCCGTTGAGCAGAAACAGACGGCCAAAAGTCCACGCGTGGCGATGGACCAGGCCAGCGCATCGACGTTTGCAGCAGATTTCCCCGGTGCAAAACTGAAACGAGGTTACTGATATGAATACTTTTCAGACACACATGAACCAGTACCCGGCACCGGGGATTCCGGGGGCATTTGCCAGTGATAACCCTCACGCCTCGTATGTGGCGGGAGAAGACGCGCTGATTACCGGCCCTGACGGACTGGTTATTGCCCGGTTTGCCTGGGTAACCAAAGGCGTTGCCGCCAATGAGGGAACCGGTGCGCCGGCGGGTTTTGTTCCGCGCGACGGGCAGGCTTCTGTTGTGGAATGGCTGGCTGGCGACTCGAACACTATTTACCCGGGACGTGAATGTACCCTGATGGTATCGGGGGACTTCTGGGCGCTGACCACCACCGCTGCGACGGTCGGGCAGAAAGTTTTTGCCTCCCTGACCACCGGGGAGATAGCCACAGGGGCGGCAGGCGCCACGATGGCGGGTTTTGTCGAAACCGGGTTTTCCGTTGCCAGCGCTGCGGCGGCGAAAGAAGTTATTAAGATCAGCACCTGGAGCAAATGATGAATAAATTTAAACAGCATTATGCGACGGTAAGCCGCGACTACGGGATTATCCTTCCCGGTGCTCAGGCGTATCTGCCGCCGGAATACGCTGCCGATTACGGACTGGCGATGGACGCACAGCCTGCGCTGGTTACAGCGGCTAACAGTGGCATCCCGGCGTATTTCACCAATTACGTTGAGCCAGAACTGATCCGCGTGCTGGTGACGCCGATGAAAGCCTCTCAGATTCTGGGCGAAACCAAAAAAGGTGACTGGACGACACTGTCGGCACAGTTCCCGATTGCAGAATCTGCCGGGGAGGTGAGTTCCTACGGGGATTACAGCAACAACGGTATTGTGACGTCTAACGTCAACTGGGTACCGCGCCAGAGCTATCACTTCCAGACGTTTACCCGCTGGGGCGAGCGAGAGCTGGATATGTACGGCGCAGCCCGTATTGGCTGGGCAGCAGAGCTGAACGTGGCATCGGCACTGACGCTGAATAAGTTCCAGAATAAGTCCTACTTCTATGGTATTGCCGGACTGGCGAACTACGGTTTGCTGAATGACCCGTCGTTATCCGCACCGATAACCCCGGATACCGTGGACGGTAAGCTCAAGTGGGACGACAAGGACGGACAGGGCGTGTATGACGATGTCGTGAAGCTCTTTAAACAACTGGTGAAACAGACTAACGGCCATATTGAGCGTACCGACAAAATGAAGCTGTGCATGTCGCCGCTGGCGGAGGTGAACCTCACCAAGACTAACCAGTACAAGGTTAACGTGTCCGATCTGCTGGCGAAAAACTTCCCGGCGATGACCATTGAAACGGCGGTGGAATACACCTCTGACGCTGGCGAGCTGGTACAGCTTATCGCGGAGCGTCTGGGGGAACAGGATACAGGCTATTGCTCTTTCACTGAAAAAATGCGCGCCCATGCGGTAGTGACTGAATCATCTGCCTGGAAACAAAAAAAATCTGCCGGTACCTGGGGGGCGATTATTCGCCAGCCGCTGGCGTATGCACAAATGCTGGGGGTGTGAGTCATGGCTGAAATGGTAACTGTGGGCTGCAAACTGCCGAATGGCATAGTGCTGGAAGTGGGCCAGAAACGGGTTCAGGTAGCAGGCTGGCGGAATAACGCCGTTAAAATCGTTGGGGGCTATGGCCTGACGCAGGTTGAAAAGGCGTTCTGGGAAGCCTGGCTGGCGGAGCACTGCCAGCAACCTTATGTGAAAAACGGCGTTATTTTTGCGCAGGACAAGGCGAACAGCGCTGCCGCGCAGGCTACGGAGCAGAAAACCGTGAAATCCGGCCTTGAACCGCTGCCGCAGAAAAATCCGGCTCCGGGCATTAACCGCGATGATGAAGTGATGGACAAACCTCAGGAGTAAAACGGTATGGGTACGGTAACGTTTGACTGGCAGGCATTTTCGGCCCTTTACCCGGAGTTTTCCGCTGTTGGTCAGGTTGCCGCAGCCGCCCTGTTCGGTAAAGCGACCGCGCTGTACCTGGATAATACGGACGACAGTCCGGTTACCGACCTGAACGAGCGGGAACAGCTTTTGTTCCTGCTGGTTGCTCACCAGTGCGCGTTGCGTGGATTCGGCAAAAGCGGTGACGGGCAACCGGGGCTGGTGGGACGTATCACCAGTGCGTCGGAAGGTTCTGTTTCCGTCTCCGTGGACAATAGCGGCAGTAACGATGCGTCGTGGTGGTATCTCCAGACACCTTACGGCGCTGACTACTGGCAGGCGACGGCACCGTACCGTTCAATGCAGTATCATTCCGGCGGCTCCCCTTCGCGATATCCGGGGCATTATTACCGGGGATACGGGAGGGGGCGTCGATGGTAAACAAAGTCACGGGCGGCAAACAGTTCAGGCAGAAGTTGAAACAGGCCGCAGATAACCTTAAATCGGGCAAAAGTCTCAAAGTGGGTTTTCTTGAAGGGGCAACCTACCCCGACGGTACGCCGGTGGCGTATATCGCCGCCATTAACGAGTTTGGCGGTAGTGCGATTATACCCGCTCGCGAGCAGACGCTTCACTTTCGCTATAACGAAAAAAAGGGAGAAATCGGGCACCGCTTTGTCAAAGCCGGTAAGGGTAATTTTGCTCAGGATGTGGTTATTCCTGAACACACGGTCACCATTCCACCCCGTCCGTTCTTCCGTAAGATGATTGAACATAAAAGTCCCGAATGGGGCGAAAAAATGGTGACATTATTACGGGCGAATGATTTTGATACCGCGACCGCTCTGGTGTACATGGGGGAGCATATCAAAGGGCAGTTGCAGATGTTTATTCGCGACTGGAAAAGGCCGCCCAACGCCGCATCCACTGTCCGGCAAAAGGGCTTTAACAACCCGCTTATTGAAACCGGTCATATGATGAACAGTGTCGATTATTCTGTTGACGGGGGCAAAAAATGAACCTTCACGGTATTGTTTCCGGCGCGGTACGTCGGGTAAATCCTTATACGGACGCGCTGGTTTATCGCTCGCGCGGGAGTACACAGCAGGCGGATTATTCCCGCGTGCCTGAGTATGAAGATCCGGTTCCCGTCAGGGTACAAAAACAGGCCGTCACCCAGGCGGATTTACGTCATCTCGACAATCTGAACCAGCAGGGTGTTTTCGCCACACTGTATACCGACGGTAACTGGTGCGGGCTTAACCGTACCCGGCAACAGGGTGGCGATAAATTTGTCATTGGCGATGAAACGTGGCTGGTGGTTGAGGTTCCGGAAATCTGGCCGGACTGGACGAGGGTTATTGTATGTCTTCAGGTGTGACCCTCTCCGTTACGGAAAGCGATCTTTATCAGGCCCTCGGTGATTATCTCCGGGGGCTTTTTTCTGATGCCGGGATTGAACGAACACAGCAGAACCGGGTCCCGATGCCTCAGGGGGACTTCATCACCATGACAGGTATTGATGTTACCGGATTATCCACTGCGGTAGTGACATATTCTGCGCCGGAACAGGCCGGTGAAGGCTCTCAGCATATCACCCGTACCACAAAATGGCGTTGCCAGCTTGATTTCTACGGGCCTCATGCGGCGGATAACGCGCAGGCGCTGGCAACGCTTTTCCGGTCTGAATTTTCCGTGCAGCTTTTCCGGCAGACCGGCGGGCTGATTTCCCCGCTGTATTGCTCAGATCCCCTTAACACCACGTTCGTCAACGGCCAGCAGCAGTATGAACCGCGCCGGACGCTTGATATTCAGATGCAGATTAACCCTGTGGTCACAACACCCCTGATGTTTTTTGACAACGTGATCACCCGGACAACGGAGGCTGATAATGCCAATCCCACTCAGTAAAGATGTACAGATAATTCCCGGTGTGCTGGCTGTGGCGGGTAATGCCGTCGATCTTAATGGCCTGTTGCTGACCGGAAATCCACTACTCCCGGTCGGCGGTGTGGTTCCGTTTTCCTCCCCGGATGATGTGGCCGCGTATTTTGGTGCATTATCCGATGAGTACGCACGCGCGCAGCTTTATTTTCAGGGCTTCAAAAATGCCACTAAAACGCCGGGACAATTGTTGTTTTCCCGTTTCAATCTTGCCGCATCGGCGGCCTGGTTACGTAGTGGTTCGTTTAAGGGCGTGACTATTGAACAGCTACAAAAACTTTCCGGTACGCTGACGCTGAGTATTAACGGGAAAAGCGCCAGCGCTGAGGTGAATTTTAACGGCGTAAACAGCTTCGCTGCTGCTGCAACGGCACTACAGACAGCGCTGACCGCGGCGGTGGCAACAGTGGTATTCGATACCACACAGAATGCTTTCGTCATTACTGCCGCCGGGGCGAAACCGGAGAGCACCACGATAACGTTCGGCAGTGGATCGGCAGCGGAACCTCTGAAGATGACCAGTAATACGGGCGCGGTGATATCTCAGGGCGCGCCTGTATCTGATGTACCTGACACGATGGCAGCCATTAAGGATGCTTCCCAGCAATGGGCGGGGTTTTCCACAGTATCTGAAGTCACTGACGAGCAACACCTGGCGTTTTCTGCCTGGGTAAACGGGCAGGGCAAGCGTTACTTTTATGTGGCATGGACAACCAGTGGTAAGGCCAAAGTAAAAGGGGATACCAGTCATATCGCGTACCAGATAATCACCGTCAATAACTACAGTGCTGTTGTACCGGTTTTCGCGTCTGATGGTAACCGGGCGGCTGCGGTACTGGGGTATGCGGCGTGCCTTGATTTTGTCCGACCAGAGGGGCGCGTGCCGTTCAAGTTCCGCGAGTATGAAGGTCTGGCCGCTGATGTTACCAGTGGCAGCGATTACGATGCGCTGATAGCCGCAGGTTACAACTTCTACGGAAAATATGCGGAAAACAGTGTGGTGGAAGATTACTGGGCTGATGGCACCATTACCGGCGATTTTAAATGGATGGACAGCTTCTGCGGGCAAATCTGGCTGAATGCCAATTTGCAGGGAGCTGTGATCTCGTTATTCAAGTCAAACCAGACTATCCCCTACAACAATGAAGGGCGGGCGCTGGTTGCGGCATCAATGAGTGACGTTATCCAGCAGTACAAACGCTGGGGCGGTATCCGTGAGGGGGTGACACTGACGGAGGCGCAGAAGAAGCAGATCAACAATGTTGTGGGGGAGGATGTTTCTTCAACGTTGTTTGCCACCGGCTACTACCTGTATATCGGCGATATGCTTCCCTCTCTGCGGGCAACCCGTAGCAGCCCGTCCTGTACGCTCTGGTACTGTGACGGCGGCAGTATCCAGAAACTTGTTATTGCATCCACGGAGATCCAGTAAATGTCAGGTAACAACAACACCATCACTGCGGCGGATGCCATTATCACGCTGACAGTGAATAACCTGTATCCCTCCGGCGTACAACTTCAGGGATTTGCAGCAGATAACGTTTATGGCACCGATCCGCTGGTACTGGCGGAAACCGTCCGCGGTATTGACGGTAAACTGTCTGCGGGATTTGTGTACAGTAACATTATCCAGACGTTTCATATCATGCCGGACTCACCCAGCCGGGATATTTTTGATACCTGGTCAACCACATCCCGGACCAGCCGGGCTGTATTCCGTTGTAATGCTGTCGTGCTGCTTCCGGCGATAGGCCGTAAATATACCTGCGTAAATGGCGTACTCAAACAATGGAAAGCGCTGCCTGACGCGGCGCGTACATTGCAGCCAGGACAGGCGGTTATCGAGTGGGAAACTATCACTCCGGAGGTTTTTAACTGATGGCCCGTAAAGAGAAATTTATCACTATTGATGGTCAGGGGCGGGATAACGGCAAGATATTTCACCTTACCGAAATGTCTGCCTCGCAGGCGGAATGGTGGGCGATGCGCGCCATTATGGCGATGGGGCGTGGCGGCGTGGAGTTACCGGATGATGTTCGCAGTATGGGGATGGCCGCGCTGGCGCTGGAAGGGCTGAAAGCGTTGTCAAAAATCCCGCCGGAAGAAGCCCGTCCACTGCTGGATGAAATGATGGAATGTATACAGTTTGTTCCCGATCCGAAAAATCGTGGTATACGGCGACTTCTTATTGAAGACGATATAGAGGAAATCACCACCAGGCTTAATTTACGTGCGGAGGTATTCAGACTGCATGTGGATTTTTTCAGTCCCGCCGCCAGCTAGATATTCCCCCGCGTTATCTCGGCCCCGACAGACCGTTCGGGGTGGTGGATTACGTTAACGTTCCCCGCACCATTGCGACCGTTATCTCCTCCGGTAAGGCTTCAAAAGCCGAACTGGATTCCGTACTTGGTGTGCAGGACTTATGGGATCTGCTTGAGATTATTCAGGTGGACGCCCATAACGAACGTGTGATGCAGGAGACACAGAATGGCAGCGGTACTTGATGAGCTGGTTCTGGCACTGGATATAGAAAGTAAGGACTTTACCGCCGGGGAACAGGCTGCGCACGCTGCACTGGACCGACTGACCGCCGCAATGGAGCGGGTGGCGGATGTTTTCGAACTGGGGCAAAAACAGGCCAGTAATGCCCTGGCGAAAACAGGCAGTGATGCGGATAAAGCTGCACGTGAGACGGAAGCCGCCGGTGAGCGCACGGGTAAGGCCCTGAAGAAAACAGGCTCTGACGCTGATAAAACTGCCGCGGGTATGGAACAGGCGGGGAAGCGAACCGGTGATGCCATCGCGAATACCGGAAAAAAGGCCGAAAAAACCGCCAAGAGAATGGAGGCAGCAGGTAAACGGGCATCAACGTTTTTTTCCGGCATACGTACTCAGATACTGGCGCTGGCAGGCGTCACCCTGACACTGGGGGGAATTAAAAGCCTGGTCACGGGGTTTGCCGGTGATCTTAACCGGCTGTCAATTTCCTCCGATGCCTTTGGCATGAAAGCGAAACATCTGGACGGCTGGATACGCGCAGGGCAGGCGAATGGTGCTGACGCTGGCGAGCTCACCGGGGCGTTTTCCCGGATTACGGATGCAAAAGCCGCGTTCAAAGCCGGAAAGTCCTTTGATCCTGTGTTGCAGGATTTGTTTCAGGTTGCAGCCCGTGCGGGTGTCAGTGTTGATTTAAATACCGACAGTACCGAAGTCATCATGCGCAAGCTGGCGTCTGCCTTTCCGCGACTGACAAAGTCAGAACAGACAGCCTACGGTAATGCGCTGGGGTTCAGTTATGCCGGGCAGCAGTTTCTTGGCTCAGGCCATGCTCTTCAGGATGTGGATGACTTTACATCCCGTTCGCAGGTCTCCGACGATAAAATCCGGAAAGCCCGCAAATTGCGGGAAGCCCTTGCAGAACTGGACCAGGTATGGACAACAATTGGTCTGACTATAGGTACGGCACTGATGCCGTATGCCACGGAATTCAGCAAATGGCTGGAGAAACTCGGTGACTGGATGCAGCAACATCCGGAGGAAGTGAACAAGTTTATCACCACATTTCTGAATAAAGTTGAGTCAGTGGCCTCCTGGGTGAATAAGGCTGCCGGAGAAATGGGGGGCTGGCAGAATGTCATTATTACGCTGACTGGGCTGAAAGTGGCGTCATGGGTACTGGGGCTGACTAAGGCCCTCAACGGTCCCGGCGGCCTTCTTTTTGCGATAACGGCGCTTTACCCGGTTGTTGACGGGTTAATGACATCCATCGTTGGCAGGAAGAATAAGGACTGGCTGGATTCGCATGGTTTTTTCTGGGCTTCAGACGGGACTTTCTTTTTCAATAAGAAAGAGATGGAGGAATACCAGGCAAAACTGGATGCCGGAGAAAAGCCTGGCAACATCACCCATGCACAATCACCTACAGTATGGCAGCAGGGAATGCTGGATACTCAGGCTTCTCTGGCAACCGGGAGGGGAGCAGCCTCCGGGGTATCCTGGCTACAGGGTATGCGTGCGACGCAGGAAAAACTCGGTAATGCCATGCAAAACCGCCCGCGTCCGACGAAGGCCGGGGAGGCTCTGTTAGGCTGGCTGCAACCGAAACTGTCCCAACTGGAGGCAAAATATAACCTGCCGACCGGACTGCTGCGCAGTGTTGCGATCACCGAATCCGGTGGTAATCAGTTTGCCGTCTCACGCGCTGGTGCGATGGGACTGTTTCAGTTCATGCCGCAGACGGCTAAGGAATTTGGTCTGAGGGGAAACGATGCCTTTGATCCTGCAAAATCCGCTGATGCCGCCGCGAGAAAACTTGGTGGCCTGCTGCGGTTTTTTCATGGCGATCTGGCTAAGGCTCTGGCGGCATACAACTGGGGTGAGGGAAATGTTCAGCGTAAGGGGCTGGCTGCTGCTCCGGAGGAGACCCGTAACTATATTCCCCGCGTTCTGGCGAATCTGCCCCATCCGGGGGCGGCAATGGCCGTACACTCGCGTCATCCGGCGCCTGTATCTCAGTCCACCGTAACGGAAACCACGCATATCGGGACGCTGAATGTCACTACAACCTCGGACAATGTGAAGGGCATTACCGATGATGCGCGTAGGCGTATCAGGAATTCGGCGCTTGTTTCAGTTTATTCCAGCGGGGTAACAGGATGAGTTTCTCTTTCGATAATCTTTCCCTGAATAACTTTTCGCTCAATGAAAGTAACGTACTGAGTGCCGTTCGTGGCGGCGGTGTCCTGGGACTCATTAACAGTGTACTGGCACCGTCATTCGGTATTTATTACGCATGGAATGATCCGGCTGGTGTTCACCTGAAGGGCGGGAGGCCTTTCTCCCCGGATTCTTTTGTTGTCGTTGAGGTGGGAGCGGAGGCTTCTGTTTCCACCGCCCCCGTCGAACAGGGAGCCTATACCACCTTTAATAAAATCCAGCGACCGCCGGAGCTGCATGTGACTTTCACTGTAGAGGGGTGGACGGCGTTTTCCGGGGCCGTCCCGAACCTGACAAATTTTTCCACCACCTCGCGATCGAATGTGCTGGAAACGCTTGAAATGATGCGTACCACAGCAGGACTTTACGATATTGAGACGCCGGACAAGACATGGACATCCTACGACCTGGTGAAATACGACTACCGAACGCGAAGTAATAATGGACCGACATTACTGACGGTCAGCGCAGTATTCCAGGCGGTAATGAATACAGGAGAGGTGTCAGTGGGAAGTACGGATAACCAGTCTCCCACGGACAACGATAAAGCAAAAGGGGCAGCATCGGTTAAAACTCAGCCAGTTACGGCGTCGGTGACACAACCGTCAGACGCTGACAGACGGAGCGTCACGAACAGGGGGATCACCTGATGCTGGAAATTGTTTTATCTCCCGTCAAAGCCCAGCAGTTTACGGTGACACTGGGTGCTCAGGTCTGCATCATTCGCCTGAATCAGCGTACTACGGGGATGTATATCGATATTACCGTTAACGGTGAACCGTGCCTGTATGGCGTGTTGTGCCTGAACAATAACCGGATTGTCCGATACGGATACCTGCCGTTTCAGGGTGATCTGTTTTTTTCCGACACGGAGGGGAACCACGATCCCGACTGGCGGGGGCTTGGTTCACGGTACCGGCTCTACTGGCTGTCGCCTGAGGAGCTGACATGAGCTATGTACAGCGTGACATTACCGTGGAGTTCACCCTGTCAGACGGGCGGACGTTCGACAATGGTAAGGGTAATATTCTGACTGTTTCAGGAGCTAAATGTTTTGCCACTGTCACGGTATATGGCGGAACTGCCGGAACGCAGATAACCCTGTATATCTGGGGGCTGTCTCCGGCGCATATGGCCGACCTGAGTTATCGGGGCGTGTGGCGACCCGCTCAAAGTACGGCCAATGAAATGCGGGTACGGGCTGGTGGTCGGCTTATTTTCGAGGGAGATATTACCGATGCGTATGCGGACTACAACCAGGCGCCGGATATACCCCTTATTCTGACCGGGCAGGTTAGTTTCAACCTGCGTAATCAGACAGCGGCCGATTTCAGCGCGAAAGGTGATGTGCCGGTTGCAGATATCATCCGTGCGCTGGCGTCATCTGCCGGGCTGAAATTTGAAAATCAGGGCGTCAGTCGCAGCCTGTCGAATCCACACTTTTCCGGAAACCTTGTACAACAAATGCTGGATGCCGCTTCAGCCGCCGATATTAACATCGACCTGGGGGACGCGGAGAAAGTCACCATCTGGCCGAAGGACAAAGCCCTGGATATTCCGGCTGTGCATATTTCGCCGGACCACGGGCTTATTGGATATCCGGTCTATACCATGACCGGCCTCAGCGCCACCACGACATTCTGCCCCGATCTTTTCATCGGTCGGCGGGTCCATCTGGAATCGTCACTACCTAACGTGACAGGCGATTACCAGTTAACCGGAGTGATACACACCATTACCTCGCGAACCGTGGGCGGTCCGTGGAGCTCCAACTGTACCATGACAAGGCTTAACGATAATGGCACAACCACTCAGTAATCCGACGGACGTAAACAGCGAAATCAATGCGCAGGACTTTATGCTGCGGCAGTTTCTCGGGAAACACGTATTTATCACTCTGGGGCAGGTAGTGGCGGTGGAGGGGGAGTTTATTGATGTCCGACCGATGGTAATGGGCGTTGCAGCAGACGGTTCCCCGGTTGAGCATGAGGTGATTTATAACCTTCCCGTATGGCGGCTACAGGGGGGCAGCAATGCGGTGATTATGCCGCCACATGTGGGCGATATTGGTTTCCTCGGCATCTGCGACCGGGATATCAGTGCGGTAAAAGCCACGCGTCAGGCCGCGATGCCGGGATCAAAACGTACTCATAACTACGCCGATGCCATCTGGTTTGGTGGTGTGCTTAACGGTGCGCCCGTACAGTTCGTGGAATTTGCTGACAACCAGATACGGGTTATTTCCCCCTGGAAAGTGGAGATTTCTGCGCCGGAAGGCATCGTGAACGCCTCGAAAAGTTTCACTGTTAACTCTCCAAAAATCGCGCTTAACGGGGATGCTGCCGTCAGCCAGGGGCTTAATGTTACCGGACAGTCTGAGCTTTCCGGTGGCGCGAAGATTGGCGGTATTGATTTTGGAAACCATGTTCACAGTGGTGTTAAGTCCGGCGGTTCGACCACGCAGGGACCGCAGTAAACAGGAGAAAATATGCAGTCACGATCGCTTCTTCTCGACACCGGGACATGGGACATCCTGCTTGATGATACCGGTAATCTTGCCATTACTGATAATCCCCATGCGGTAGCCCAGGATGTGGCGTGTGCGTGCAGTACCTTTCTGGGGGAGTGCTGGTACGACTCAACGTCCGGCATACCTTACTGGTCACGCATCCTCGGACACTGGCCCGGCACACAACTGGTGAATGCCACCCTGCAACAGGAAGCACTTAAACTGCCGACCGTGAGCGCCGCAATTTGCCAGGTCACTGTTGATAAAGCCCGGACAGTAACGGGAGTGCTGCGCATTACAGATACCAATAACGACATTTTTACGGTACTGCTATGAGTGAAAATAAATCTTTTTCTACCGCAGTACCCGCTGTGCGTATTACGGACAGCGGGCTGAACGTGCCGGATGAAGCGGATATTCTGAGCGGCAGGCTCAGCGATTTTTCTGGTGCGCTGGGCGGCGCAATGAGTACCAGTCTGAGCAGTCCGCAGGGGCAGCTTGCATCAAGCGAAAGTGCCATTATCGCGGATAAAAACGATCAGTTGCTGTATATCGTTAACCAGGTAAACCCTGACTTCTCCAGTGGACGCTTTCAGGATGCAATAGGAAAGATTTATTTCCTGGAACGACGCGGGGCTACAGGTACGACAGTAACGGCAACCTGCACCGGGCTGGTTGGTACGCTGATCCCGGCGGGCAGTATGGCGCAGGATGAGGCCGGTTATAAGTACGTCAGTCTGTCAGACGCTACAATCGGCGCATCAGGGCAGGTTGATGTGGTATTCCTGAATTTGTCCACCGGGCCTGTCGGCTGTCCGGCGGGAACTCTGAATAAAATTTATAAGGCAATACCCGGCTGGTCAGGTGTCACTAACGCCAGTGCAGGTGTACCGGGCAGCGACGAGGAAACCCGCGCGGACTTTGAAAATCGTCGGCGTAATTCAGTTGCCCGTAATGCCCGTAATATTCTGGAAGCCATCCGGGGTGAAATACTCTCTACGGTAGAAAACGTGGTGGATGTTTACGTCACCCATAATCCGAAAAAAACGGAACAAAAAGCCGGGGTCAGTCAGTATCCGTTAACACCCGGTTCGTTTTATGTTGGCGTGTACGGCGGCAGTCCGGCAGATATCGCGGCGGCCATCTGGCGTAAGGCTCCGCCGGGTATTGATATGAACGGCGACACAACGTTCACCGTTGCGGATAAGGAGTACGATCCGCCGTATCCTGAATACGTGATCACCTGGCAGACACTCAAACCTGTCAGTCTGCATGTCAGTGTGACGCTGAAAAAAAGTGACTATCTGCCCTCAGATATTACCCAACAGGTACAGCAATCTGTGTTGTCCGCGTTTAACGGTACAGATGGTGGTCTGCGGGCAAGGGTAGCCTCTGTTGTCTCCGCAGGGCGCTACTATGCCGGCGTTTACAAAACCGATCCGGAAAATATCGATATTCTGGGCCTTACTGTGAGTCGTGACGGCTCGTCATGGACAACTGCTGTCACTTTCGGGATAGATGAGATTCCGGTTCTGGAGGTGTCGAATATCGGTGTGAAACTACAGGAGGCGTAACGTGCAGAATGTGGCTGCAACCGTGCTTGCACAGTATGCCGCCAGCCCCCGACTCAATGCCCTCATTAACAGCTTTAACGCAGCGCTTTCCCCCGACAGTTTTATCAATGATTTTTATGACCTTATCTGGAACATCGATACTGCAGAAAAGTACGGTCTTGATGTCTGGGGAAAGATTGTGGGCGTCAGTCGCCGGCTGACGGTAAAGGACGATTTTAATTACCTGGGTTTCAGCGAGGCCCGGATGGACAACCCGGTAATGGATGACCCGCGTCCGTTTAATCAGGCACCGTTTTACAGCGGAAAAGCGGTTACCCGGACCGTTGACCTGTCTGATGAGATATACCGGCGGCTGATACTGATGAAAGCCATGTCGAATATTACTGACTGCTCTGTGCCGGATATTAACCGGATGCTGCGGTTTATGTTCGGAAAAAACCGCCGGGCTTATGTTCTGAATAATGGTGGACTGAGGATGAGTTACATCTTTGAGTTTGCTCTCTCGTCGGCAGAACTGGCGATTATCCAGTCATCGGGAGCACTGCCGTCCCCGCCGGGTGTTTATGTCTCAGTGGTTTTAAAGGAGACCAGTAATGAAGCTTAACGATAAACCCCGTCAACTGGCAGTACCCTTTGCGAGTACCGGGGATAAAAATAATATCCCGGACAAGGCGACGCAGCAGACCAAAGAGAGCGGTAACGCGGCGTATGATTCGGGTTTTCCTCCGGTGACCATGACCCCGATTTCAGCGGGCGGTATACCGCCGCACGGCAAGGATTTTAACGGTCTGATGCACGATATTACCGCAGCAATACGGTACGTCCAGGCTGGTGGTTTGTACACGTATAATGCCGATTTCGCCGGGGCCATTGGTGGGTATGCAAAAGATGCCATTCTCGCCGGAGTCTCAACAACAGCGGTCTGGCTGAATACCATTGACGATAACCTGACCGATCCGGAAGGTGCCGACAGCGCAGGCTGGGTAAACCTGCTGGCAGATCCCCTGAAGCTGTTTCTGTGGCAGAAAAACAATCTGTCAGACCTTCAGAATAAAGGAACGGCACGGGATAATCTTCAGGTCTACAGCCAGGAGCAGACGGATCTTAAATACCTCGCCAAAGACCAGAACGGTAGCGATATTCCGGAAAAGCCGCTGTTTGTACAAAATATCGGAGCGCTTCCTGCCAACGGTACGGCTGTTGCAGCGAACAGACTGGCATCACGCGGCGCGCTTCCGGCACTGACTGGTACGACAAGGGGCAGCGATAGCGGCCTGATAATGGGCGAGGTTTACAATAACGGTTATCCAACGCAATACGGGAATATTTTGCGTCTGACCGGAACCGGTGATGGAGAGATATTAATCGGATGGAGTGGGGTTAATGGTGCTCCTGCGCCCGCATATATTCGCAGCCATCGAGATACCGCCGACGCTGAGTGGTCAGAATGGGCGATGTTCTACACCTCACTAAATCCGCCACCGGATTCGTATCCAGTAGGGGCGGCGATTGCATGGCCGTCTGATGTGCTCCCGGATGGTGGTTATGCTTTTATGTATGGGCAGTCCTTCGATAAATCTGCTTACCCGTTACTGGCTATAGCGTATCCGTCCGGCGTTATCCCTGACATGAGAGGCTGGACAATAAAGGGTAAGCCCATCAGTGGACGTGCCGTATTGTCGCAAGAAATGGACGGCAATAAATCGCACTCGCACACCGCGCGGGCGCAGGATACTGACTTAGGGACAAAATCTACCTCATCCTTTGATTACGGCACGAAATCGACCAATACCACGGGCAATCATACTCACCAGTTCGGCGGTTATATCAATTCATACTGGGGAGATTCCAATCACACCTCATTTCAGCCTGGAGGTGGTGCATGGACACAGGCCGCTGGCGACCATGCACATACAGTTTATATCGGAGGACATGAGCACACCATGTATATCGGTCCACACGGACACGTCGTTATTGTGGACGCAGACGGTAATGCGGAAACCACGGTTAAAAATATTGCATTTAACTACATAGTGAGGCTGGCATAATGACTTTTAAAATGAGCGAACAGGCGCAGACAATTAAAATTTTTAATCTTCGTTCAGATACAAACGAATTTATTGGCGCAGGTGATGCATATATCCCGCCGCACACTGGATTACCGGCAAACTGTACTGATATCGCCCCTCCTGATATTCCCTCCAGTCATATTGCTGTATTTGACGCTGAAACCCAAACATGGAGTCTGCAGGAGGATCACCGCGGCGAGACGGTTTACGACACAACAACCGGCAATCAGGTTTATATCTCCGAACTCGGCCCGTTGCCCGAAAACGTCACATCAGTTTCACCAGACGGTGAATACCAGAAATGGGATGGTAAGGCGTGGGTGAAGGATGAAGCGGCTGAAAAAGCAGCGCAGCTTCGTCAGGCGGAAGAAACCAAAAGCAGGCTCCTGCAAATGGCATCTGAAAAAATCGCGCCGCTTCAGGATGCGGTTGATCTTGGACTCGCAACAGATGATGAGAAAGCGCAGCTCGACGAATGGAAAAAATACAGGGTGCTGGTAAACCGGGTGGATACCTTAAATCCTGACTGGCCGGAGAAACCATCTCAGTTATAAAAATATAGCTATGTAGTAGAGATTGCTGCTATATGTTATATAGCAGCAATGGCTATTATTTTGATGGTTGAGTGTATAATTTTAGCACTGGTAAATGACGGTTTAGCTCCAGAGTTAGCTCCAGAGGTAGTTCCTGGGAAAAATTATGGATACTATTGGTTCATATTAATCAGGAAGAGGCTCGCATATTTTTTGGTGTTTCTGTGTTCAGGGAGTGTTTTGGATATATTTATTAGCAATGTTTTCTAGTATTTGTTGGAATTGCTGTGGAGTCGGCATAGCACACTCATTAAACAGCGGTACAACTTCTGTCATAATGATCTTCTCCGCATAGATGTTAAAGGATGCCTTCTGATGTTGACTGGTAAACATATGTGGATACTTACTGTATGCTGATGTAATCAACGGAGTTATAAAAGGATTGGCTCCTGCGCCGCTTGGCGTAAAAACGTCATTCTTGGTTGCTCCGGGCAGACCTGCATTTTGCGCAGCCTCGCCAATTTCCTTAAGAAAAGGCGCTATGTCGATTCCTTTGCTGATGAGCAAGTTACAATACTGATCTTTATACTTGCTGTAAACTGCCGATAGTATAGCTTCACGGGTCTGGCTGGCGTATGCGGGGTCTTTACTCGCGCTACCTCTAATATCTATATCATGGAGCGTTTGAAGCATAAAGTTTTTAACGACTTTATTTGTCAACACTGCCCGGCCCTCAGATGCGCTTCCTCGGTGAAAGTGTGTTGCAGAAGATTCAGTGTTCTTATGCGAAATAAAACGTTCCGATAATTTTGAATTTAATTTGATGAAGTGATTTTTTACTGCGAGAATACTTTTTGCTAAAGAATTTTTCTCGGTTGATTTTTCTTTTAGTGGTGTGGTTTCCTGTTTTTGGATTCTAAAGTTATGGGGAAATAAAGTTATTTTTGTCACGGTAATGCTCCTTTTATATGTACATAACTCATTTATATATAGATAGCAGGAATACTTTTATTTTTTATAGCAAATGCTATGTCCATCTGATTGATGAATTAGAAAAAATCGGCTGATTAGATTAATGCTCAAATAGTACTATTTTTATTTTCCAGAAACTTTCAAAAAATGTCCTTTTCGCTCAGGAGGAGCCTTGCTGTTCTGGCATTGAAATGGAGCGTGAGCTGATCGTTGAGCGTACCAGCGCCGGGCTGGCAGCGGCAAGGGAGCAGGGGCAAATTGGTGGCCGACGACCGAAACTAACAACGGAACAATGGGCGCAGCCGGGCGCCTCATTAGGGCCGGAGTACCGTGACAGCAGGTAGCGATTATTTATGATGTTGGCGTTTCGACGTTGTACAGAAAATTTCCGGCGAGTAACATGCCTTTGATGCCATTCATGGGAAAATAACACTCCTTTAATCAGCCATAAGAGTTAATTATATAAACTTAAATGGATTTGTTAATTGAATTTCATCAAGATTAACTCTATATAAAAGATTTATTGTCTTTGTTATGGCGTCTATATATTCTGCGCTATTCATTATAGCAGTGTATTTATCGTATGCTTCGAAGCAATGATTTTCATTGATATATTCACTGCTATTGTTTTTATAAATTTCATATGACTCTTCCTTTTTGAAAATGCGCGCATCCAGCCAAGGGTCAAGTATATATTCCGATATTCCTTTTGAATCAGTAAAAGTCAAAAAAACGACCACATGATTCCCTCCTGACGCGCTATTATACATAAGGGATGTGCTTATTCTGGCATCAAATACATTATTTTTCGAAAATCCTATTCCGGTTAGTCTTTGTGGTATATATTTTGCAATAATCGCACCTAAAATTAGCGACATATCAGCACAGTTCCCTGTGTTATATTTTATTGAATCAATGGAAGAATATATTAGACTCAGAGATATTGGGTTTTCTGGTCTTTCAGCCATAGCTCTGTCAAAAGAGTTTGCTTTTATAGTTTGCAGAAATTTCTTGTGATGTTCTCTTTGTAAATTAAGAGCGTCGTATTTTTCCTGCGTATCAATTTTAAGCCTGTCAATTTGCATAGCATCATAACTGTCCGATTTCTTTATTATTGTTCTGACAAAAACGGTACATTCTGAAGCTGCATTAATAATGCAGGAGGATAACTCCGTAGAAGTATTCTGTTGGCTGTTACAGGTGCTCACTTCAGTTGCGGCGAAGTTTTTTGTAGCGATATGTCCAACATTCATAATCAATCACCTTTTCCTGTGTCCAAAATTAAATGATCTTCTTATATTAAGATAACCTAACAGGGACTGATTACAAATATCTATAAATAAACGCTCATCATTGTATCTATTGATGAACCTCCTTCAGATTCAGAGGTTATGACCATGGACGAAAAGTCGCTATCGCTCATAAATTAACTCATCGGGGCCATGGCACTTGAAGAAGTTGTCCCTTGATGAAAACACAGGGACAGTTACTGTTACTGCAAAGGTCGCTAATAAGATACGCTTATCCTGTCCGACCTGTGGAAAACAATGTTCTGTCCACGATTACCTGCATCAGTAACGATGCGCGATCCGGAAAGCCTGACGAGATCCGTGTTATGGGTTAACCGTAGCCACGTCGTGTAAGAACGGGCTGCGGCAGGCTGCTGGCTGTTCATGTCCGTATCGCCGAAGCGAAGAATAGTAGAGCGTGTTATGAATATTTGGTATCAAATCCAGCGGTGCTTACCCTGATTATGCCTCCCTAGTTGCTGTCCATACTGCCTCATCCTTTACCAGTCACATATCAGCCTCTTCAAACATTTCCTCCAGCATGCGGTTCAGCTTTTCCCGATCGCTTTTGTTGGCATCACTATTAAGCCTTCGTCTACATGGGTATTTGGCATCGGGAGTCCCCCAATGGAAGAGGGGAGTGATGTATTGGGCAGTGAGTTTGTTTGGTCGGGGGATTTATACGCAAAATGGCCCGAAATACGTCCGAATTAAAACGTAAAAAGTGATAACTAATTGAATCTATTAGAATCAAAAATAACGTGTTCTAATCGTTAAAATCACTTAATTAATATGTAACATTATGAATTTAAAGAGAAAGATCAATTGTTGCCGTAAACAGGAATCGTATTCTGTCCCTTTTTTTCTTATAAATCAGTTGCTTATGATCAATAATCCGAAATTTCCGAAATTTTCCAGAATTTCTGTATTCCGGGCTTTTTCGTTATATCAGATCCAAATCCAGTTTAACATTTCTTTTACAGCAAAATCAGAGCATCACGTAAGCTTTATTATCGCGTTTATCGATATAGAGTTTCGTGGTGTTCTCGGAAGTATGTCCCAGGAGTTTCTGAGCAAACCCTTCCCCGTAAGCATCTTTATATAGTCGTCCGGATAAGCTGCGGATCTCGTGAAATGTCGGTGGGTTATCACTAAATTTATTCCGGTAAATTTTCGTGCCGCAACAAATTTTTTAGTCAGGCTGTCAGGATGAATACTCCCGTTCGGGCGGTTTTTGCGTATGCCAGCGCTGATAAGGTATTCGCTACGGCTTACCAGGCGGCAACGATCAATCACCGTACTGAGGCGTAAACCCATGGAAGGAGGGGTGAGCGAAAGTGGCAGAGCGATTTTCATCTCGGTCTTGATTGGCTTAACGTACAGTCGCTCATCAATAATGTGACTGAACTGAGACTGTAATTAAAATTGTGTAATTGCCTGTTTTTGATATGTTCACTCCAGTAACGGAGACAGGCAATTATGGACGAAAAGAAACTCAAATTCCTTGCGGCTGAACTGGCTAAAGGCCTTAAAACCGAAGCCGACCTCAATCCGTTTTCCCGTATGCTGACGAAATTAACCGTCGAAACGGCGCTCAATGCGTAGCTGACTGACCACCCCGGGTATGAGAAAAACGCCCCCAAAACAGGCTCAAACACCCGCAATGGCTACTCGTCAAAAACGGTGTTATGCGATGACGGCGAGATCGAACTGAACACGCCGCGTGACCGTGAAAACACCTTCGAACCGCAGCTACTTAAGAAGCACCAGACGCGCATTACGCAGATGGACAGCCAAATTTTATCCCTCTACGCCAAAGGCATGACTACCCGCGAAATCGTCGCCACCTTCAAAGAGATGTACGACGCCGATGTGTCACCTTCGCTGATATCTAAAGTCACCGACGCCGTAAAAGAGCAGGTCACTGAGAGGCAAAACCGGCAACTGGATGCGCTGTACCCCATTGTTTATATGGACTGCGTTGTCGTCAAAGTCCGTCAGAATGGCAGCGTAATCAACAAAGCCGTCTTCCTGGCACTGGGTATCAACACCGAAGGCCAGAAAGAATTACTGGGTATGTGGCTGGCCGAAAATGAATGCGAAAAGTTCTGGCTAAGCGTGCTGACGGAGCTGAAAACCCGGGGCCTTCAGGACATCCTGATTGCCTGTGTGGATGGTCTGAAGGGCTTCCCGGATGCGATAAATAGCGTCTTCCCGCAAACCCATATCCAGCTGTGCAGTATCCATATGGTGCGTAACAGCCTGAAATACGTAGACTGGAAAGACTACAAAGCCGTCACCAGCGGCCTGAAGACGGTCTATCCGGCCCCGACCGAAGAGGCGGTACTGATGGCGATGGATGCGTTCGCGAAAGTCCGGGACGATAAATATCCGCAAATCAGCAAAAGCTGGAGTGCGCACCGGGAAAACCTCAATACGCTCTTCAGTTATCCGCCGGATATCCGCAAGGCCATCTATACGGCAAACGCAATCGAATCCTTGAACAGCGTGATCCGGGCCGCGATTAAGAAACGTAAAGTGTTCCCGACGGATGACTCAGTACAAAAAGTTATTTATCTGGCGATCGAGGATGCATCAAAAAAATGGAGTATGCCGATCCAGAACTGGCGGCTGGCGATGAGCCGTTTTATTATCGAGTTCGGTGACCGCCTGAGCAATCACCTTTAATAACTGGACACTTACACAGAATTACTGACAGGCTCATTCTTTTGTGTTGCACCTCTCTGTTTCTATTGTTTTAGATAGCCATGAGAGCTCCGTTGCTGAGAGTTTTAGTCGTGGGGTTCTTTCTTCTGTGCCGGGTGGTCGCATTTCAAAACTGCAGGAACATCTGCTGAATACTGTATACTCCTGTATTTTGCATGTTGTTGAGGTCAGTGTGCAATTCCTCGGTACTGGCTTGTTCTGTATAGGTCCGGAGATTTCTGGGTAGTGTCCTTTTGGGCCTGAACATATGTGTTTGATTGAAAATGGCATCGTGTTTTATCCTTTACGCTGTGAAATGTTGTTTTGTGCTCTTCTGTTGTGATTGGTGATGTGACGGGATCGTCCATGCACCCTTCCTTTTATTGACGGCGTATCAGTCCATTGATGCCATGCTTGCTTAATTTGTCCAGCATCAGCAAGCCGTCGTTTTCTTTCTGCTGCAATTCAAGCAACTTAAAGCGTATTTCGTTAAGTAAAGGTTTAATAACTCCGCGCTTGCGAACCACTTTTTTGATAACGTCTTTTCGAAGTATAAACGGCAGAAGTGATTTTCATAATTCGCCTACACTTTTCACCCAGCGCTGGCAAATTTTCAACGCTGAAAGGCTGGGGAGAAGGGCGTCCAGTTGCTGAACGGAGAGCGAACCAAACGCCCTGATTCCACGCGTTATCAAACTTCATGCCGTGGTTATCATCCAGACAAGGCGCTTGAGGTTGCTCATGTCTTTTGGGGAAAAAGGTTCGGTGGTGGGTACTGGATATCCTGGATCGGGAAGTGGGTTCCACTGGTGCCAAATACAGGGTGCTGGTAAACCGGGTGGATACCTCAAATCCTGACAGGCCAGAGCACCAGCCTGATAAAATCGTATTACTGATTTCTAACCAGTGGCACATTAATTGTACCAGCTCAGACTCCAACTGACAGTCTGCTTGAAGCGAGTAGCGGGTGTAACCTGCCCCCAGGAGTAAAAGCAAACTTTCTATTGATACATTTAATCAACTTATTTATAACGTTATATTCCAAATACAAACTTGTTCAATTGGGCATGTATGGACATTCAAATTACACATCAAGTTACTGAATTTGATAAAGAAGAACTATTAGCCGGATTAAGAAGCTACAATGCTCAGTTCGTCGATTTTAGTAAAAATGGGCAGCTTGGGGTCTACTGCAGAAACGAAAGCGGCGAAATGGTAGGCGGATTAATTGCTGACAGAAAAGGTCCGTGGCTCTGCATCGACTATCTTTGGGTAAGTGAATCTGCAAGGAGCAACGGTCTGGGGAGCAAACTTATGGAGATGGCCGAAAAAGAAGGTTTGCGGAAAGGCTGTGTTCATGGACTTGTAGATACCTTTAGCTTCCAGGCTCTCCCTTTTTATGAAAAACAGGGTTATATACTTCAAATGTCGCTACCGGACTTTCCTAAAGTAGGTTCGCAAAGGCATTATTTAATTAAGCCTGGTTTATAGCTTTGCTGCATTTGAATACCCATAGTTTTATGAAAGCTGCAATCTGGTGGCTTTATAATATATCGTACTGGTGGCCTGTACACACCATGATCAGCGTCCGCTTCTGGCACAGGGCGGACAGTCAGATTAGGTTTGGCACTGTGCCATAGATATGTCAGCTCACATTTGAGCTAATACCCCCTGGCACTGCTAGAGGTACTCAGACAGCCGCTTGTAGGCGGCATGGCGCGGATACAAAAACATATTGCGCTGTTATATAAACTGTAAACTGGGCTGTGCGTATAATACGAATCTTTCACTCAGAGAAACCTGCTGACAGCGTTAGTACTCCATTAATTAATTTTATACTAAATCTCTGTGGTATGGCGCAGGCGTTTAGAAGACAGGTCAATTGCGATCTGCTGGCTGGGATTTCGTCGCGCCACTCAAAAATGCGCAGAGTTTTTCACCCGCCGTCAATGGCTCAATGGACGTTTTTCCGAGGGCGGTCTCAGTCATGACGATGGCAGGACCAATAAGCATGGACCATGCTTCGCTCGCGTCTTGCTCAAGCGATGTGAAGGCAAGGAACAGTGTTTTATCTGAAAGAAAGCGGTGCTGAGTATTAAAAAGTTTCAGCCAGGCGCGGGACTGCCGGTCGGCCTGTGCTGATCGCGTGCCGAAGCGGAGTACTCTTTTTAGTATGGCGATACCCACAATGCCTGGCCCCAGAATAAAGGGACTCCCGACGTTTATGGTGACGCCGACCCCGAGAAAAACGAGGGCGAATGACAGCAGGTTATCTACTCTTCTGGTAAGAGTACTGTACAGCTTTTCCAGAGAGTACCGGTAAAGAATTTGATAACTGATTTCATCCTTGCTCATACATCTCCAGATGGTTTTTCGATTACGCTCCGGTATGTTCCCGGAATCCTGACAGATTCTGCAATTATGCCACACTTCCCGGAGGGTATTAATTAGATGGAATATAAATAGCAGGCAAATATTTTGAGCTTTTAGTCGATATCGCTTTGAATATCATTTCTCCTGCATCAGGAGATGCTATTGTCGAGCATCGTGTCAAACGTTGCTGCGTCGGTCGGACTGCACAGGGTAACTCTCGCAGTCAGACTCTCATTATGGTCTCTAAATGGATAACCCGCAGTCGCAACACGCCGGATGTCACGACTGACGCTATTATTACCCTGGCTTGTTAAAGCGGCATGACCACATTTTCTATATATAATAATTGGTTGTCTTTCGACCAGTATTGTCGAGTTTTTTGGTTTAATTCCACAATCCATTTAAAAACGCCTGCTGTTGCCAGATCGGTACAGTATTTTTCATAGGAATGCTCCCCCGAAAAGTGTTTGGCTGAAGTCAATTTTATTAATTGCGTATTCGGTGTTGAATTGACTTTAATCAGCTTTCTATTGCTTTTAATAGAAATGAAGTGGCCTGCATGAGTGATAATTTTCACATTACCGGTAGCAACAAAATAGATGTAATAAGCGATATTATTATATTCCAGATCGATTAGAAATGCGTTGAAATTTGCATCCTTTCTGACGCGCTCGAAAAAGTGGTTAAGCATAAGCTGTAATTCCATTTGTTAACCTATTGTAAGTTATAATGTTATATGTTGTGTTAGAGTATTGTTGCTTAAAAGCAGCCATACAAAGATGTTACCTAAAAGCAATAATAATCGCCTGGTATCATATAGTTTACGTTATGATTGGAATAGTGTTGCAATTGTTACTGATTATTTCTCGTAGCGCGTTTTTTTGACCACTAATAGATGAGTCAATCCATTTCATTTGTAGTTTTTCTGAACGCCATGAAAAGTCATAATATATAAAAATCAGTTAATTAATTGATATTTAGATAAGGATTACAGTGGTGGAGAGGTTTGGCGTGGAGACTTTATAGGTTTTGAAAAAGCAGCTAACTCGCTGGCAGGATAACTGACAGTCAGCGTTTGAATGGGGGCAAAATCGTAACAACATCAGCATAAATAATAATATTCATGAATGTTTTGTGTGACGCAGCAGTTGAATTGAAGTGATGTTTTGCCTGTTCAGGATTGTCCCGATAAAAATGTTCCTCGATAAAAGTCGATCACCTTGTGCCGAAAAAAAAACAGGCTAAGTGACAGAAGAACAAAATTCATCAGGAAAATAAAATTTATACAGATCAATGAGTAAAAATGGTTGTGGAGAAGGTGGCTATTTTTTGAAAGCAAGAAATATAAACAAAGTGTAGCTATGCATAGTTATCTAAAAGGAGAACTACCGTGACTAATATAACACTATCCACCCAGCACTACAGAATCCATAGAAGTGACGTTGAACCAGTAAAAGAAAAAACAACGGAGAAGGACATTTTTGCAAAAAGTATTACTGCCGTTAGAAATAGCTTTATCAGCCTGTCGACGAGTCTGTCAGATCGTTTTAGCCTGCATCAACAAACAGACATACCGACTACCCATTTTCATCGTGGGAACGCTTCTGAGGGTAGGGCAGTATTAACCAGTAAAACTGTTAAAGATTTTATGCTGCAAAAGCTCAATAGTCTGGATATCAAAGGTAATGCGAGTAAAGATCCGGCCTATGCTCGTCAGACATGCGAAGCCATATTATCAGCCGTGTACAGTAATAATAAAGATCACTGTTGTAAATTACTCATCAGTAAAGGGGTCAGTATTACCCCCTTTCTGAAAGAGATAGGAGAGGCTGCGCAGAATGCGGGGCTACCTGGGGAGATAAAAAATGGTGTATTTACTCCAGGTGGGGCAGGGGCGAATCCTTTTGTCGTCCCCCTCATTGCTGCAGCGAGCATTAAATATCCGCATATGTTTATAAATCATAATCAGCAAGTGTCTTTTAAAGCGTATGCTGAGAAAATCGTTATGAAAGAGGTTACGCCGCTGTTTAATAAGGGGACGATGCCGACGCCACAACAATTTCAGTTAACTATAGAAAATATTGCGAATAAGCATCTTCAGAATGCCTCCTGAAGATAGCAAACACAATACCGCTATTAACCGTATGAATTAATAGCAGATTTTCTGAAACTATATATTCATTTTTATGGCGACGCTTTTAACAAAACGTCGTCATATTTATTTTAATATAAAAATCAAATGGATACGCTTAAAACTTAAAATAATTGTTATTACTCTAAATGCCGGTATAACCAGACAGCTTTTTTTGAAACGCTGCGTGTTGTTAAGTCTATGATACCCGCGCACGGATGATGTCTCGATAAGGATTAATGGTCTGTTAACTGTCAGGAGAGGTTATGCCACCTTAAAAAAAAATTGTGCTGCGCCTGTTTGTGGGGGCGATGGTCGCCACGGTAACGACACCTGCATTGGCGCTGGTTTGCCTTGAGGATCACTCCGCTAAAGAGTGTGCTATATCGTGTGCTGAGGTGATGTGGTTTATGTTTCCGATATGTTTTTAAGGAGGGAGAATATTGAACGCGAACAGGTGATAGTGAGTAGCTCGCTGCGACAGGGGATAACGTTCCCTGGCGCAGTCAGTTATATTTTATTGCGATGATAACAAAGCATTTACTCGCTACTGATGAAATTCGCTATTTACAACAGAGCACGTTTACTAAGCAAAAAAATCTGCACACGCTATCTTTTTATATCTATCCTGGATAATGAACGACAGGAAAAACATGATGCGGCCTGAAGAGATTTATCAGCGAATAGAGGCAAAGAATTGGCGGCATGTCTGGGTGGTCGGCGATATTCACGGCTGTTTTTCAATGTTAATGAAAAGGTTACGTGAGTGTCGATTTGATCCGCAACAAGACTTGTTAGTTTCTGTGGGCGATCTCATTGATAGAGGCCCGGACAGCCTGGGTTGCCTGGCTTTACTGCGTGAGTCCTGGATGACGGCGGTTCGCGGCAATCATGAACAAATGGCGCTGGATGCGCGGGCCTCATCGCAGTCGACGCTGTGGTTGATGAATGGTGGCGACTGGTTTACCCGCCTGACCGCTGAACACGCTGCGCAAGCTGAAGCGCTTTTTATCCTTTGTCAGCGACTGCCCTGGATACTGGAAGTTCGCTGCCGCCATAGCACGCATGTGATCGCTCATGCTGATTATCCAGCGTCAACCTATCAATGGCAAAAAAAGGTCGATTTACATCAGGTTCTCTGGAGCCGCGAACGACTCATAAATAAGCGCGGCGGGATTAGTGGTGCCGATCATTTTTGGTTTGGCCATACGCCGTTGCGTCGGCGCATGGATTTCGCCAACGTACACTATATTGATACGGGCGCGGTATTTGGCGGGCAATTGACGTTAGCGCGGATACAATAGCGGTATCAGCGACCAGGGTTAAAAATCGCTATATTGCTGCGCAGGTCGCCAGAAGCCGTCGATAAAATCCTCTACCGGAAAACAGCCGCCATGGCGAATCCGTTGATCGTCCATCGAATAAAGACACTGCTGCTCGGTATCGTAGATGTCCACGACAATATCCTCGCATCCTCCATCCAGGTAACATACAAAAAGTACCAGCGCGAACATTACATCCTCAATGTTAACTACTTTACACGATAGTGTAGGAGAGGTTAGCGCAGGGGGGAAATGAGAAAAGGAAGAATAAATAACCCGCCTGGCGACGGGTTCTTTTTGAGTCAGGCAAGACGCATGACCCAGGCATCAGATTTAGGATCGTAATGATTACGGAACAAAACGGAATGTTCCCCGTTGAGAATGGCGGGAACGCTGGTTTCGGCATCCCAGGCGTCCAGTTGCATACATAAATCCGGATCGGATTTACAGGGGATTGTTAACGTTCGCTCCCCCGGCGATTCGCCATGTAATTCGGCATCGTCGATTTCAAAAGCGCCAATGCGCACACTGGTTTTCATCATCGTGCTCTCCGTTAATACGCTAATTGTGGTACGACCAGTTTAGCCGTCCATTTTTCAGCGTAGTCAACGTACGCAAAAGCGCCAGTCAAAAAGTGCGGTTTTTTTGTGCGCCTTTTAACTATTACCAGTAAAGAGTTTGCCATCCCGCACCAGTTCACGCGGGTAACTGTTCTTTATTCTGGCGCCGATACGTTTTGCCAGACCAAGTGGCTGATGCTGGAACGTCACCAGGACATCATCAGCGGCAGGGGGTGTTTGCGGATAAATATCCCGACCGCGATACCACTCCTCCGCCTCTTGCACAGAAAGTTCGAACGCGTGAGCATGAGTCGGGCAGGCAAGGGCTATCGTCGCCTCATGTTGCCAGCGATAGCCTTTATTATGACTTTCGGCCAGCTTAATGCCGAGCCGGGAAAAACGGACTTTTCCGATCAGTGATTCAATCTCTGCCGGGAACAGCCAGACCTCTTTTTCACGCTGCCAAAGATGGAGATTTTCATCCCATAACAGTCCGACGGCGTTGGCCGCCTGGGTAACGTGTAATGCTTCGCGGCCTTTGAGGGGGGTAAAAGGAAATGCCCCCACTTTATACCCCGGCGCAGGCATGGCTGGAAGGGATGACATTTTACGCAGACGTGCGACAAAGAATCCTTCGCAGTCGTAAATTTGCGGGAAGACGTGCAGGAAGCCTTCCGGGGTGAGGGCGCGGTCAGCGTCAGGAAACAGATCACCCAGCGGCAAAAATTCAACGGCGTCGGCGTAGGTCTCTTTCAGCCAGAGGCAGACCGCTTCGTTTTCCTCGCGATTTAACGTGCAGGTGGAGTAGACCAGCGTGCCGCCGGGTCGTAAAGCATGAAAAGCGCTGTCGAGCAGTTCCCGCTGTGTCGCCGCGATATCCAGATTACTTTCTGGCGACCAGTTTTTTAGCGCATCAGGATCTTTACGTACTACGCCTTCGCCAGAGCAGGGCGCATCCAGCAGGATAGCGTCAAACATCTCCGGTAACGCAGCGCCAAATACGCGGCCATCGAAATGCGTCAGTGCGGTATTGGCGATTCCACATCGGCTGATATTAGCGTGCAGAACTTTGACGCGGCTGGCCGAAAATTCGTTGGCCAGAATGGCGCCGCGGTTCCCCATGCGGGCAGCGATCTGCGTGGTTTTGGAGCCAGGCGCCGCTGCCATATCCATAACCCGCTGCGGATGATTATCATCGGCGAACAGGGCCGCGACCGGCAGCATCGAACTGGCCTCCTGAATGTAAAACAGGCCGCTTAAATGCTCAGCGGTACTGCCAAGCGGCAATGCCTCTTCATCATCGCGCTCGATCCAGAATCCTTCATGACACCACGGAATTGGCGTGAGCGACCAGCCGTAGGGCGCGATTAGGGCAAGGAAATCAGCCACGGATATTTTAAGCGTATTGATGCGTATACTGCGGCGCAACGGGCGTTGGCAGGCCGAAATAAATTCATCAAAAGAGAGCGTGGAAGGCATTGCTTCACGCATTTGCGTTAGAAAAGCGTCAGGAAAATAGACAGCGTGTTGAGCCACAGGTGTATCGCCGGCAAAAAAACAGGCGCGCAGTGTAGCATAAAACGCTCCGGCGCGAGTACGCCGGAGCCGGGTGTTTAGCGTGGCAGAGCGGTGCCCCATTCACGCCACTCTTTCGGTTCGCTCTCTTGTAACAGGAAATGCTTACCGGCTTGCGCTTTTGGCGCCAGCGGCGTACCTGGTGGAGTAGCGAAGGCGATACCGCCACGGATGAACTGATTAAATGTCCCCGTTTTCACCACGCCGCCTGTCAGACCAAAGTCGAGACTATAGCCGGAGGCAAGCCAGAATACGGAGTTATTCCGCACCAGATATTGGTAACGCTTACTGATGCGCAAGGTGATCATCACGCGATCGGAGAGCGACCCCAGGGACATTCCGGTGACGGTTCCCACTTCGATACCGCGAAACAGGACGGGGGTGCCAATATTAAGCGAGCCTGCTTCTGGCGCCTCCACGACGATGCTTAACCCATCCAGATAGCGTGAGTCGGTAATCGTGGCTTCCTGCAGTTCAAAGTCGCGCCGTGCCGCGCCGCGTCCTGGCTCAACGTTAATATAGGGCTGGAGAATCGTATCCAGATGCTCGACGCCCGCCGCGGAAATTTGTGGCGTAATAACGGAAAAACGTGTCCCGGCGCGGGCAAATGTCTGTACGTACTCCGGATAAAGTACGGCTTTTGCCTGCACTTCATTACGTGCGGTGATCAATTCCAGCGTCTGGATCTGGCCGATATCAATACCGAGGTAACGAATTGGCATCCCTTCCGCTAATTTTCCGGCGTCGAACGCGTGTAGCGTAATTTGTCCGCCTACCGCGCGGGCGGAAGTTTCTGAAGCATAAAGAATGCGTTTATCGCCTTTGCGCCGGCTGGCGCTGGCGCCGCTCAGGTTATCAAAACTAATGGCCCCTTTCAGCGCGCGGGAGAGTGGCGAGGCCTGTACCGTTAGGCCGCTGCCGTTAAGTTGCACCTTCGCGCCGCCTTCCGCCCAGAACACGCTATTGCTGGTTAACAGGTGGCGATACTCCGGCTTAATATGCAGGTCGATGTCAAAGGTATTGGCGCGTGGGCGAACGGTGATGACTTCGCCTACTTCAAATTTTCGATACAGCACGACGGAACCTGCCTGGACATCCGGCAACGTTTCGGCCGTCAGCGTTAAGGTGGTAGTCGGTAAGTCACTGAGGCTATTTTCCAGCGCTTTTTCCAGGTTAGCATAGAGCGGGTAGGTGGATTTCATCTTCCCGCTCGTACCGGGTAAAATACGAATTCCGCCGTCAATCCACTCGCTGGCGCTGGCGCCGAGGAACTCTACGCCGTCAAGGCCGACTTTGACATCCACCCGGCTGTTAACCACGAATTTACTGTCGCCCTGTACCAAATCCCGGTGCTGCGGTTCAATCGCGACGGTGAATGACACGCCTTTACTGGATAAGTTGCGCTCAATGACCTGGCCAATTTTTACACCATGTAAAATTAACGGCTGGCCCGGTTCGATGCCGTAACTTTCCGGGGCCGTCAGCGTCAGGGTTAAGGCATTCGCCTCATGCAGCAGGGCTTTTTCACCCGGCACCACCACAAATTCACTGCGCGGTTCGCCGTCGCCCGGCACCAGTTCGAAGGTTTTTCCGGTTAACAACGAACTGATATTCGCGTCGCTCAGCGACAGTTTGGGATTGCGTAACTCAATGCGCGTATTTTCCCGCATCAGCGGAACAACGCTGGGATCGACGGTCATCTCTCCGGTGACTTTACCGCCAGGGTTGAGCGTCAGTTTAGAAAGCTCACCCACCTCCAGTCCCTGGTACATGAGCGGCGTAGATTCCGCCTTCAGACCGTCTCCGCTGGGCAGCTCAAGTTTAACGATTACCCCTCGTTGGCTGTGGGCTAAATCTTTATATAAGCCGAACGTGTCATCCTGGGCGGCGGGTTTGGAATTGTCCGGCGAATCAAACGCAATCGCACCATTGACCAGGGCCGCGAGGCTCTCCAGTTTCACCTTCGCGCCGCTCAGGCTTAGATCGGCGTCAATGCCGGAGACATTCCAGAAACGGCTGCCTTTTTTCACCAGATCGGTAAACCGTCGCTCAATCAGAACGTCAATCGTCACGCCCTGTTTGTTAGGGTTAATCGAATAGTCATACACCCGTCCGACAGGGATTTTACGGAAATAGACCAGTGAACCGCTATTAAGCGAACCGAGATCCGGCGCATTGAGATGAATCATCAGATCGCCGTTGCTAAGCCGGTATTTAGGCTGTGTATCCAGGGCGACGAAATGATCTCTGGGCTTGCCTTTACCTGGCATCATACCGATGTAATTCCCGCCGACCAACGCATCCAGGCCGGAAACGCCCGCCAGCGAGGCTTTGGGCGTCACCAGCCAGAATTGCGTCTCTTCGCGCAACGCATCTTCCATATCTGATTTGATACTGACGCGAACTCCAATTTTGCGCAGATCTTTGCTCAGACTGACATCTTCCACGGTGCCGACTTCTACTCCCTGATAACGCACGGGAGTACGGCCCGGTACGATACCGTCCGCCGACATAAAATCGATAGTCACGCTATTGCCGCGATCCTGGTAGCTATCCCATACTAGCCACCCTGCGATCATTAGCGCGATAAGCGGTAGCAGCCAGAAAGGTGAAATACGGCGTTTGGTTTTAATTTGCGCTTCAGTCTTCGAAGCGGGCGTTTCCTGACTCATGTGCATCCCAAAGTAAGCGGCTATCCAGCCATTCCACTGCAAGAATAGTCAAAATTACCGCTGCGCCGAAATAAAACGCAGCCGGTCCCATAGTAAAAGCCAGAATCTGATCGCGATTAATCAGAGACATGGTTAACGAGATAACGAAAAGATCCAGCATCGACCAGCGGCCTATCCATGTCACCAGACGCAGCAACAGAATTCGCGTCCGCAGTCCCTGTTCGCATTTAAAATGGATACTCAACAGTAGCGTAAACATCACGATGACTTTGGTAAACGGCACCAAAATACTGGCGATAAAAACGACGGCGGCGACGGCGATATTGCTGCTGGCAAGCGACATAATGCCAGACAGGATAGTATCTTCCTGACGCCCGCCATTAATGTAGATTACCGAGATAGGCAGCAGGTTTGCCGGCAGCAAAAAGACAATAGACGCCAGCAAGGCCGCCCAACACTTCTGTATGCTCTGTTTTCTGCGTAACCGTAGCGGAATATGACAACGCGGGCAGCGTCCTTTCGCATCCGGATAGCCGCTAAAGTGGCAGCCAAGACAGACGCGCAATCTTTCGTCCGCACGTTGAGCAGGGCGCTGCGGATAAAATCGTTCCCATAGTTGCTCCACATTCAGATGAATCATAGTCAGAATGCTAAGAACCACCAACGAAACGAACGCTAAAAGCCCGATGCCCGGCTGCAGAAAAGCATAGTCCTGCACTTTGATAGAGGCAACGCCAATACCAACCAGATAGATGTCCAGCATCACCCACTCTTTCAGTTTTTCCAGCATCAGCAGGACTGGACGCAGATTCATGCCGAGAAGGCTGCCAAACCACAGATAAGCAATTGAAAAAACCAGAATAAGCGGCGCGCCCACCACGCAAAAGAGCACCATTGCGGCGGTTAACGGATCGCCCTGCTGCGTCATTTGCCAGATGCCGTGCATCACATTGGCATCAATGCGTACGCCCAACAGGTAGATATGGAGTAGCGGTTCGGTCCAGGCAAACGGCATCAATAGCAGCATGGTTACTGCCATCGCGGTCAGCCGCGTCAGCGACCAGTCGCGCCCATCGCGAATTTTGGCCTGGCAACGAGGACAATAAGCGCTTTGATGAGCGCTCATCTCCGGCAAGCTGAACAGCATGTCGCATTCAGGGCAGCGCTGGTAGTGGCTGCGCGGCAGCGCTTCGCTAATTGACCTGATCGTTAGCTTTTTTGTTGGCGTGACGTGTGAGGTGTTCAGAGCCATGTATCGTGAATCAAAGTGTTAGAATAATGTAATCTTAACTCATGACAGGAATAATCTTGAGCAAGAACGCATTTAATGCTTATTTTAATAGCCTGTGTTTAGGAGTAAGACCACGAAGTGATTATATAATGAGCAAAACAGAACTATACGCGGCATTAAACCGCGATTTTCAGTCGTTAATGGCAGGTGAGACCAGCTTTCTGGCCACGCTGGCGAATACCAGCGCGCTACTGTTCGAACGTCTTACCGAGGTGAACTGGGCGGGATTTTATCTCCTCGAAGGCGATACGCTGGTGTTGGGGCCGTTTCAGGGGCGAATCGCCTGTGTGCGGATTCCGGTTGGTCGCGGCGTGTGCGGCGCAGCGGTAGCGCAGAATAAGGTTCAACGTATTGATGATGTTCATGCGTTTGACGGCCATATTGCCTGTGATGCCGCCAGCAACGCCGAAATTGTGCTGCCTGTCACGGTTGGCGAACGGATTATCGGCGTGCTGGATATAGATAGCACGGCGTTTGGCCGTTTTACCGAAGAAGATGAACACGGCCTGCGTACGCTGGTCGCACAGCTTGAAACCGTGCTTGCAACGACGGATTACAAAAAATTCTTTGCGAGCGTCGCAGGATAATCAACGGATAACGTAGCAATTACTGATGGCGTCATTATAATGACGCCTGTTCATGCCTGCTGCTTGTTGGCTACGTCCGTTGTAATCAGGAAATTTCATGGAAAATCAACCTAAGTTGAATAGCAGTAAAGAAGTTATCGCGTTTCTGGCCGAGCGTTTTCCTCACTGTTTTAGTGCGGAAGGCGAAGCTCGCCCGCTGAAAATTGGTATTTTTCAGGATCTGGTAGAGCGAGTTGGGGGCGAAATGAACCTCAGCAAAACGCAACTTCGTTCCGCTTTACGTCTTTATACTTCAAGCTGGCGTTACCTGTACGGCGTTAAGCCGGGCGCAACGCGCGTCGACCTTGATGGCAATCCGTGCGGCGAGCTGGAAGAACAGCATGTCGAACATGCGCGTAAGCAGCTTGAAGAAGCCAAAGCCCGTGTTCAGGCGCAGCGCGCAGAGCGGCAAGCGAAAAAACGCGAAGCTGCCGCGGCGGCTGGCGAAAAAGAAGACGCGCCGCGACGCGAGCGTAAACCTCGCCCGGTAGCGCGTCGTAAAGAAGGCGCTGAACGTAAACCTCGCGCTGATAAACCGACGACGAAAGCGCCGCGTGCGCCTCGCGAAGAGAAGCACACGCCGGTTTCTGATATTTCAGTATTGACCGTAGGGCAGTCCCTCAAGGTGAAAGCGGGTAATAATGCGATGGATGCCACCGTATTAGAAATCACCAAAGATGGTGTCCGTGTACAGCTGAATTCGGGTATGTCTTTGATTGTACGCGCAGAACACCTGGTGTTCTGAAACGGAGGCCAGGCCTGGCATGAACACTTTTTTTAGGCTTACCGCGTTAGCTGGCCTGCTTGCATTAGCAGGCCAGTCCTTCGCCGTGGAAGATATTACGCGTGCCGATCAAATTCCCGTACTGAAGGAAGAGACGCAACATGCGACGGTGAGCGAGCGCGTAACATCGCGTTTTACCCGCTCCCACTATCGCCAGTTCGATCTGGATGAGGCATTTTCGGCAAAGATTTTTGATCGCTATCTGAATCTTCTCGACTATAGCCACAACGTTTTGTTGGCGAGCGATGTTGAGCAGTTTGCGAAAAAGAAAACCGTGTTGGGCGATGAGCTGCGCACGGGTAAGCTGGATGTTTTTTACGATCTTTATAACCTGGCGCAAAAGCGCCGGTTTGAACGTTACCAGTACGCGCTAAAAGTGCTGGAACGGCCAATGGATTTCACCGGAAACGATACGTTTAACCTGGACCGCAGTAAAGCGCCCTGGCCGAAAGATGAGGCTGAGCTAAATGCGCTGTGGGATGGTAAAGTGAAATTCGATGAGCTCAGTCTGAAACTCACCGGCAAGAGCGACAAAGAAATTCGCGAAACGCTGACGCGTCGCTACAAATTCGCTATTCGTCGCCTGGCGCAGACCAACAGTGAAGATGTGTTCTCGCTGGCGATGACCGCTTTTGCGCGTGAAATCGACCCGCATACGAATTATCTTTCTCCCCGCAATACCGAGCAGTTTAATACCGAAATGAGCCTGTCTCTGGAAGGTATCGGCGCAGTGCTGCAAATGGATGACGATTATACTGTCATTAACTCATTGGTTGCCGGCGGCCCGGCAGCGAAGAGCAAGTCGATTAGCGTCGGCGATCGTATCGTCGGCGTAGGGCAGGCCGGAAAACCGATGGTCGACGTTATTGGCTGGCGTCTTGACGATGTGGTGGCGCTGATCAAAGGGCCAAAAGGCAGCAAGGTTCGACTGGAAATACTGCCGGCTGGCAAAGGGACGAAAACGCGTATTATCACGCTGACGCGTGAACGGATTCGTCTTGAAGATCGCGCGGTTAAAATGTCGGTGAAAACCGTCGGCAAGGAAAAAATTGGCGTACTGGATATTCCAGGCTTCTATGTTGGCTTGACCGATGATGTCAAAGTTCAGCTTCAGAAGCTGGAAAAACAGAACGTTAACAGCATCGTTATCGATCTGCGTTCAAACGGCGGCGGGGCGCTGACGGAAGCCGTTTCGCTTTCCGGTCTGTTTATCCCTTCTGGTCCGATAGTTCAGGTGCGCGACAATAACGGTAAAGTGCGTGAGGATAGCGATACCGACGGCGTGGTCTACTACAAAGGCCCGCTGGTGGTGCTGGTCGATCGTTTCAGTGCCTCGGCATCGGAAATCTTCGCTGCCGCGATGCAGGATTATGGTCGCGCGCTGATTGTCGGTGAGCCGACCTTCGGTAAAGGGACGGTACAGCAATATCGTTCGCTAAACCGAATTTACGATCAGATGCTTCGCCCGGAATGGCCTGCGCTGGGTTCGGTGCAGTACACCATTCAGAAGTTTTACCGTGTCAACGGCGGTAGTACGCAGCGTAAAGGGGTCACGCCGGATATCATCATGCCGACTGGCAATGAAGAGACGGAAACCGGAGAAAAATTTGAAGATAACGCCTTGCCGTGGGATAGCATTGATGCGGCGAAATACGTGAAATCGGACGATTTGGCCCCGTTTGGCCCGGAATTATTGAAAGAACACAACGCGCGTATCGCCAAAGATCCTGAGTTCCAGTACATCATGAAGGATATCGCACGTTTCAATGCCATGAAGGATAAGCGCAACATCGTCTCTCTGAATTATGCGCAGCGTGAGAAAGAGAACAATGAAGAAGACGCTCTGCGTCTGGCGCGTATTAACGATCGGTTTAAACGTGAGGGTAAACCGTTGCTGAAGAAACTGGACGATCTGCCAAAGGATTACCAGGAACCTGACCCATACCTTGATGAAACGGTGAAGATTGCCCTGGACCTGGCGCATCTTGAAAAAGAAAAACCAGCGGAGCAGGCGGCAGCCAATAAGTAACGCTAAACAGGCACAAAAAATTGTGCCTGTTTTTTTTTAACAAGCGCAGAAGTCGTCAGGATAATGCTACAAAATGTAAAGTTGTGTTTTTCTCGTGACTTACCGCCTGGTGATGCTTGAAAATAGCCATAAGACCCATACGATGTGGGTAATCGCATAGTGCGCTTTGTTAAATTGAGGTTAAAAGAAAATTATGATGCGAATCGCGCTCTTCCTGCTGACGAACCTGGCCGTGATGGTCGTTTTCGGGCTGGTTCTGAGCCTGACAGGGATACAGTCGAGCAGCGTGCAAGGCTTGCTGATCATGGCGCTGCTGTTTGGTTTTGGCGGTTCTTTTATTTCATTGCTGATGTCCAAATGGATGGCGTTAAAATCCGTAGGAGGGGAAGTTATTGAACAGCCTCGCAATGAAAGAGAACGCTGGTTGATGAACACCGTAGCAACGCAAGCGCGCCAGGCCGGTATCGCCATGCCGCAGGTTGCTATCTACCATGCGCCGGACATTAACGCGTTTGCGACGGGCGCACGCCGTGACGCCTCATTGGTCGCTGTGAGCACCGGTTTGTTGCAAAACATGAGCCCTGACGAAGCGGAAGCCGTCATTGCGCATGAAATCAGCCATATTGCCAATGGCGATATGGTGACGATGACGTTGATTCAGGGGGTGGTTAACACCTTCGTTATCTTTATTTCGCGCATTATCGCGCAAATTGCTGCTGGTTTTCTGGGCGGCAACCGCGATGAAGGCGAAGGAAGTAACGGTAATCCGCTAATCTATTTCGCCGTTGCGACGGTGCTGGAACTGGTCTTCGGTATTCTGGCGAGCATCATCACCATGTGGTTCTCCCGTTACCGTGAGTTTCATGCCGATGCGGGATCGGCGAAGCTGGTTGGCCGTGAAAAAATGATTGCCGCGTTGCAGCGCCTGAAAACCAGCTACGAGCCGCAAGAAGCGACCAGCATGATGGCGTTTTGTATTAACGGTAAATCGAAATCGTTAAGCGAGCTGTTTATGACGCACCCACCGCTGGATAAACGCATTGAAGCGCTACGTAGCGGTGAGTACCTGAAATAATCAGCCCACTGGCAAGTATGAAAAGCGCGTCGAATGACGCGCTTTTTTTACGCCTGAACGCGTGGTTGCGTAATACGTAAACCGCTCACTACCGCCGCGAGAGTCGCCAGGATCGCCGCCGCGAGCAGCGAAAGATGCGTACCGCTATCGCCAAACTGGTTCAACATCAGCGCTACCAGCGCGGCGCCAGTACTTTGGCCTAACAGTCGCGCCGTGCCCAGCATCCCGCTGGCGCCACCGCTGCGCTCACGCGGCGCGGAAGTGATAATGGTGTGATTATTCGGCGACTGGAACAGGCCAAACCCTGCGCCGCAAAGGATCATCGGCCAGATAATATTCAGATCGGAGGGGGAGGCTGGCAACATGACCAGCGCAAACAACCCGGCTGCCATTATCACCATTCCCAGCGCCCCCAGCAAACCGGCATGAAGACGTTCTATCAGGTATCCCGCCAGCGGCGCCATTACCATCGTTGCCAGCGGCCAGGGCGTCAATAACAGGCCGGTTTCTACTTCGCTACGGCCCAGCACGGTTTGCAGATAAAAAGGTAGCGAGACCATGGCTAACATTTGCGCGCAGAACGAGCAAATTGACGTGCCGATCGAGAGTGAAAAAAGCGGAATGCGTAACAAGTCGATGGGTAACAAAGGGACGGGCAAAGAAAGCTGGCGGCGCACGAAGAAAAACCCGACCACGACCAGAACGAGCAGCTCTGCGCCAATCAACGTTAGCGACTGTCCCTGGGCAAAGCCGCTCAATGCGGTAATCAGCAGGCCAAATGTGAGCGCATTCATTACCGCGCTCGGTAAGTCAAAGCGCGGCTTAGTGTCATGGGCGATGTTTGCTGGTAAAAAGCGTATGGCCAGAATTAACGCGATGATACCTAACGGGACATTAATCAGAAACAGCCATTTCCATGACGAGATGGACAAAATCGCCGCGGCGATCGTCGGACCCGCGGCGGAAGAGACGGCGACGATAAAAGAGTTAATTCCCATGCCTCGTCCCAGATGACGCTGGGGGTAGATAAGACGAATCAGCGCCGTGTTTACGCTCATTAGCGCCGCGCCGCCAAATCCCTGCGCGATGCGCGCCAGCGTCAGCATCTGCAGCGAGTCTGAAAGCGCGCAAAACAATGATGAAAGCAGAAATACCACTAAACCACATTTGTAGATCCGGCGATAACCAAACATGTCGCCTAAAAAAGACAGGGAAAGCAGTGAGACGACAATGGCGATTTGGTATGCATTGACAATCCAGATAGAGCTGGCAGGGGAGGCATGTAAATCAGTCGCAATGGTTGGTAGCGCGACATTAGCGATTGCGCCATCCAGAACCGCCATCGAAATACCGATAATAATCGTCAGGATAGCGCCGTATCTCTGCGGGAGGGGCAGGCCATCGGCCCGTGTTTTTTCCATAAGTATTTTGTAATAAGGGGAATTATGAGCTGAATAATAATGTTAGCATTAATACTGAGTTGTTATGTCGCAGATTTGTAACGAAGTAAGCAAAGATGGATTGCGGGCGACCTGGCGTGAAATTATAATAAAAACTCGTTCTGAATTTTATAAAACGCTCGTAATGAGGTGATAAATGGCAAACGCAGATCTGGATAAGCAGCCTGATTCTGTATCTTCTGTGCTGAAAGTTTTCGGCATTCTGCAGGCGCTGGGTGAAGAGCGTGAAATAGGGATTACCGAGCTATCGCAGCGCGTCATGATGTCGAAAAGCACCGTTTATCGCTTTTTGCAAACCATGAAAACGCTGGGCTACGTGGCTCAGGAGGGGGAGTCTGAAAAATACTCTCTGACGCTAAAGCTGTTTGAGCTGGGCGCGCGAGCTTTGCAAAATGTTGATCTCATCCGCAGTGCGGACATTCAGATGCGCGAACTGTCTCGTCTGACAAAAGAAACTATCCATCTTGGCGCGCTGGATGAAGACAGCATTGTCTATATCCATAAAATTGACTCTATGTACAATCTGCGGATGTACTCACGTATTGGGCGTCGTAATCCGCTGTACAGTACGGCCATCGGTAAAGTGCTTCTGGCCTGGCGCGACCGTGATGAGGTTAAGCAGATTCTCGACGGCGTAGAGTATAAGCAAAGCACGGGACGCACGATTACCAGCACTGAAGCGTTGCTGCCGCTGTTGGATGAAGTGCGTGCGCAAGGCTACGGTGAAGATAACGAAGAACAGGAAGAAGGGTTACGTTGTATCGGCGTACCGGTATTTGACCGTTTTGGCGTAGTCATCGCAGGGTTAAGCATTTCGTTCCCGACGCTGCGTTTTTCAGAAGAACGCCTGCAGGAATATGTGGCTATGTTACACGCCGCCGCGCGTAAAATTTCTGAACAAATGGGTTACAACGATTATCCTTTCTAAGCAACGTTATTAGCATGACGTTAAAAAAAAGCAGCTGCGAAAAATGTAGCTGCTTTTTTTATAACATCGGGTGGGATGAAATCGTAAAAGTAGATAATATCTGTCGGCTTATTTAACGGTTATTAAAATATTATTTAACAGTACTTATGAACAACAGCCAATATAGGGGAATTATTGGCGATAGTTTCACTGTGAAATTATTTATTGCCGCTTAGCCATTATCCACCACGGTGGCGATTTTTCTGAAAATGGGACAGTCGGAAAAGCCAATAATGCCGCTGTTGGTATGGAGATATTGCGCCGTGCTGGTGCCGCGTGCGGTCAGGTAATGGCACTGTAAACCCAGCCCCGCAGCGTTCACTTTACTTCCCACCAGGATGCCATAGCCGCTCATCAGCAGGCCTATCCACACCAGGGCAAACAATACAATTGCGCGAATGATCAAACGCATTACTACCTCTTTTCTTTTTTAGTTAGAATAAGAGTAGCGTGTACATTGATTGAAACAAGTGAATCATTCCTAAAAACATATAATGCCGCTACAGTTACTCCTGGTTTAAGTAACTCATGATAATTTAGCGACATAAGATGTAAGATCGGAGAGTGGAGTGAAAAAATTTCGATGGGTCGTTCTCGGCATCGTGGTGGTAGTATGCCTGTTGCTGTGGGCGCAGGTGTTTAATATCATGTGCGATCAGGATGTACAATTTTTCAGCGGTATTTGCGCCATCAATAAATTTATTCCCTGGTAAACGTTTTACACCAGAGATTTCCTTCCCGTGTAGCAGTGGTAGAATGACGTTTCTACATTGAGGTGGTGAAATGAACGACGTTTTAAACTCTGGTGCGTTTTCTCTTGCATCTTTAATAGTATCAATGGTGGTTCTGGTGGTGGGGCTGGTGCTCTGGTTCTTTGTCAACCGGGCAAGTTCCCGTGCCAACGAGCAGATAGAACTGCTCGAAGCGTTATTGGATCAACAGAAGCGGCAAAACGCGTTGTTACGTCGCCTTTGCGAAGCAAACGAACCAGAAAAAGAAGCGGAACACGCAACAGCGGCAAGCGAACCAAAAGAGGATGAGGACATCATTCGTCTGGTTGCAGAACGATAATGCTTACCGGGGCGCAAATGGCGCCAGTGCCATACGCCCCATTTCCCCGTCGGATCTCTCCGCGTTGCCGTTTGCAACTGATACTACAGCATCAACACCTTACATAATATATGGCTTTATATGCAACATAGTTTTATATGTATAACAAATGGACATATGGCATTTTTGTGATACCGCTCATTCTCTATTAAAAGCGAAACGTTTCTCTCTCTTTATGGATTGTCATTGTTTGTTCATTATTTTAAGGCATTCTGTAAAGACGCAGAACATCACAAAAAGCGGTGTCGAAAATCGCTTTTCTTTTCTATTATTTTGATTAAAAGGTGTTTTTTATCTTTGTGACAATTTATGCATAACTCAGCATAAAAAGTGATATGAAAAATACAGCTTTTAAATGTGATTTGATGCACTGGAAGAAGCGAAGTTATTGAGCTATGGTAGAAAAATGGCTTTTCAGCAGTGACGTTGTCAGAAGTCCGTCAGCGCGTGAGGATATATCTTTCGCAATTTTGTTGCATAAACGTGCTGTCAATTTGTGAAGGTTCTCGTAATTTGTGCGACGGATCGAGACACGTTTAAAAATGGCTTGCCATAATTAACGTTGTATGTGATAACAGGCTTTGGGTTAAACGAGGTACAGTTCTGTTTATGTGTGGCATTTTCAGTAAAGAAGTCCTGAGTAAACACGTTGACGTTGAATACCGCTTCTCTGCCGAACCTTATATTAGTGCCTCAAGCAGTAATGTCTCAGTTTTATCTATGTTATGCCTACGGGCAAAGAAAACACTCTAAGGAATTTTGCAAATGGCAAAGATTAAAGGTCAAGTTAAGTGGTTCAACGAATCCAAAGGTTTTGGCTTCATTACTCCGGCTGACGGCAGCAAAGATGTGTTCGTACACTTCTCCGCTATCCAGGGCAATGGTTTCAAAACTCTGGCTGAAGGCCAGAACGTTGAGTTCGAAATTCAGGACGGCCAGAAAGGTCCGGCTGCTGTTAACGTAACAGCTATCTGATCGACACCACTGATTTGATGCGTTTGTCGCGTCAGCCTCAGATATAAAGCCTCGCTAAAAGCGGGGCTTTTTAATTCAATATCCTTCAAAATGTGTCTGGATGCGCTCTCGTTAGCGATTTGTTGCAAAGGCGCGATGTTATTAGCATTGTTTTTTCTGGTTTTTCCGTCCGTTTCCCGTTAAATCAATCACCTGAAAAATGATTCGGCTGGAGATCAGGTGAAAAAGAAAAGCGACGGCGATACCCGTAATTTTACGCCCATACGTTTTGCACTACTTTGCACTGCCATTCTGCTCAGTATGGCATTGTTGTTAGGGCGGGTGGCATGGTTGCAAATCGTTACGCCGTCGAAACTGGTGAAACAAGAAGATATGCGCTCGCTTCGTGAAGTGACCACGGCCTCTCCACGCGGCATGATCACCGACAGAGAAGGGCGGCCCTTAGCGGTGAGCGTTCCGGTTAATGCTGTCTGGGCCGATCCGAAGACTATCATAAGCAAAGGCGGCGTTGGCTACAATGAGCGCTGGCAGGCGCTGGCCAGCGCCCTGCATCTGTCGCTCAGTACGCTTGCGGAACGGGTAAACAGTAACCCGGCTGGCCGTTTTATCTACCTCGCGCGCCAGGTTTCACCCCAGCAAGCCGAATGGATAGATAAACTGAATCTACCGGGTATTAACCTGCGGGAAGAGTCGCGCCGTTTTTACCCTGCCGGACACGTAGCGGCCAATTTGATCGGCTTTACCAATATCGACGGGCAGGGAATAGAAGGTATTGAAAAGAGCTTTAACGCGCAACTGACGGGAAAACCGGGCTCCCGGTTGGTGCGTAAAGATAAATTTGGTCACGTTATTGAGAACATTACGGAAGTGAATCCGGTTCCTGCTCATGAACTTCAGCTTAGCATTGATGAACGTCTGCAAACGGTTACCGAAGATGCGCTGGATAACGCCGTCATCTGGAACAAAGCGGAATCCGGCGCTGCCGTATTGATTAACATCCCAACGGGTGAAATTCTCTCGATGGCGAGCTACCCGGATTTCAACCCGAACAACCGTGAAGGCGCGCAGTTGGACGATTTTCGTAACCGCGCGATTAGCGATACTTTCGAACCCGGTTCTACTGTGAAGCCATTGGTCATTATGACTGCGTTACAGCAGGGCATCGTGCAGCCGGACAGCGTTATCGATACCCATCCTTTTACTCTCGATGGACACCGTATCCGCGACGTCGGTTACTATCCGGAACTGACATTAACCGGCATTTTGCAAAAATCCAGCGATACCGGCGTTTCTCACCTTTCTCTGGCGATGCCGGTGCAGAAATTAATGGATACTTATAAAAGCTTTGGTTTCGGCGTGCCTACCGGACTGGGTCTCACCGGAGAGAGCAGCGGGTTATTACCGAAACGCCGTTACTGGAGTGATTTAGATCGCGCTACCTTCGCTTTTGGCTATGGATTAATGGTGACGCCGCTGCAACTGGCGCATGTTTATGCCACGATTGGCAGCTTTGGTATCTACCGTCCGTTATCGATCACCAAAGTTGATCCGCCCGTGATCGGCACGCGGGTAATGCCGGAAGAACTGGTGCACGAGGTGGAACATATGATGGAGAGCGTCGCGTTGCCTGGCGGCGGCGGAACAAAAGCCGCAGTAAGAGACTACCGTATTGCGGTCAAAACCGGGACGGCGAAAAAAATTGGCGATGATGGTAAATACGTCGATAAGTATGTGGCATATACCGCAGGCGTCGCGCCGGCAAGTAACCCCAGGTTTGCGCTGGTGGTGGTGATTAATAATCCGCAAAATGGGGCTTATTATGGCGGCGCGGTATCTGCGCCCGTATTCAGCCAGATCATGGGCGATGTGCTGCGGCTGGAAAATGTTGAGCCAGACGGTATGCCAGCCGATTCAGATCACCTTCTGGTGATGCATGGCAGCCACGTTGCGGTTCCGGGCTCGTAAAGGATTTTCCCGGGGCGCAATTCGCGTTACACTTGCGCCCTTTAGCGCCCCAGTCCGGAGTTGTCATGTCGTTTACCTGTCCGCTTTGCCATCAGCCGCTTACGCAGATTAATAACAGCGTTATATGTCCACAGCGCCATCAGTTTGATGTGGCGAAAGAGGGCTACATCAATCTGCTGCCGGTACAGCATAAACGTTCGCGCGATCCGGGCGACAGCGCCGAAATGATGCAGGCGAGGAGAGCGTTTCTTGATGCAGGCCATTATCAGTCGCTGCGCGATGCCGTGATTAACCTGTTGCGCGAGCGGCTGGATCAGTCGGCCACGGCGATTCTGGATATCGGCTGCGGCGAGGGGTATTACACTCATGCTTTTGCCGAGGCGTTGCCGGGAGTCACCACGTTTGGACTGGACGTTGCTAAAACGGCGATCAAAGCGGCGGCGAAGCGCTATTCGCAGGTGAAGTTTTGTGTGGCGTCAAGCCATCGACTGCCCTTTGCCGATGCGTCAATGGATGCGGTGATCAGAATCTACGCCCCGTGTAAGGCGCAGGAATTGGCGCGCGTGGTGAAACCAGGTGGTTGGGTCGTTACCGCCACGCCTGGACCGCATCATCTGATGGAACTAAAAGGGCTCATTTATGATGAGGTGCGTTTACATGCGCCGTATACCGAGCAGCTCGACGGATTCACATTGCAGCAGAGTACCCGCCTTGCTTATCACATGCAGCTCACCGCCGAAGCGGCTGTAGCACTGTTGCAAATGACGCCATTTGCCTGGCGCGCCAGACCAGAAGTGTGGGAACAACTGGCTGCCAGCGCCGGACTTAGCTGCCAGACGGATTTCAACCTTCATCTCTGGCAGCGTAACCGTTAACCGTGAAAATGCGTCCAGAGGATCTGGACGCCAATTCCTATCAGTACGACCCCGCCGAGAATTTCAGCACGCTTACCCAGCATTGGGCCGATAAAGCGACCGATCATCATTCCGAGGGTGGACATGATAAGCGTGGCGCAACCGATAGCTAATGCGGTAGCGATGATGTTTACCTGCAAAAACGCCAGACCGACGCCAACCGCCATCGCATCGAGGCTGGTCGCGATAGCCGTCGTGACTAATAGCCAAAAGCTGTGGCGGCGTAACGGTGTTTCGTCTTCATCACTACCGCCGCGGATACCTTCGATGATCATGCGTCCGCCCAGAAAGATCAGCAGAACAAAGGCTATCCAGTGGTTCCATTCCAGAACGAATTTACTCGCCAATATCCCCAGCCCCCAGCCGATTAACGGGGTCAGCGTTTCAACCGCGCCAAAGATAAGACCGGTACGCAACGCTTCTGAGAATTTGGGTTTATGTAGGGTGGCGCCTTTGCCAATTGATGCCGCGAAAGCATCCATCGACATGCCGAAAGCGAGAAGAACAGTAGCAGTAAAGTGCATGACAGCGTCCTGACCGGGGTATCCATTAAACACATCACTGCCCCCAGCAAACATGCACGTCGCCATTCTGTGACGAAATACACAGCAGTTGATGCGCCTATGGTCTCGCCTGACCAGCGGCGGCTGGTCCGTACGCGCCACGTTTTGCAACGAGTATGTTGACGCGTACATTTCCGGAGTCTGGAAATCGGCTACTCCCCAATTGACGGCGCAACATTAACATATTTTTAGAATATAAAACAACAGAGATAAAATATTATTTGCCTTCTAATTGAAAACGATTTTCATTTAGATTTATTCATCAATAAAACGTTAAATTAAATAACAATTGGTCAATAGAAAATATAGCCTTAGCTATATTATGATTCGAAATAAAATTCGAAAAACATAGTTGAGGCTATATCTTAGATTATTGATTTTCAATAAGAAGTTTATATATTTTTTCCAGATCGTCGATATTGCGTACACGGATAAGCAAGCGTCGTTGTTCTAATTGCATCACCAGTACGCCGTCTTCCGATAAATTCATCTCTTTAATACGGTTATATTCTATCCAGACATTGGCGAAGAAAAAGCCACGTTGTTTAAAGATGATCCGTGGCGTGCGGATCCAGAATATATAAAACCCCATTAACGCCAGCGCACTTAATAACCATGTGGTCATCTGCGCTCCGTGGCTGGTTACGTTGTTATAAATAAGGATGGCGACCAGCCCAACGAAGATAACGCTGTCTACGCGACCGCGGCGGAGCAGGGCTATAGAAAGCAGAGTGGGGCCATTGCGACGGGGCATGATGAACTGATCGTAGAGAGCGTAAGCCAATAATGCGGCAATAAAGAGAATCAGCACCAGGTCCGTGATAGTCATTTATCCTCCAGAGAAATAAAAAAACGGGGCCGTTTGGCCCCGGTAGTGTACAACGGCCTTACTGACCCAGCAGTCCTACGGAGTAGCCGGCGATACCGATGACGAAGAAGCCCACGATAATCCACAGCGGGTTAACTTTCTTACGCAGCAGCCACATACAGGCAAAGGTCAACAGTAGCGGAACCAGACCCGGCATCAGCTGGTCGAGAATGGTTTGCACGGTGGTAACGCGGGTCTGACCATCCTGACCGGTGATGGTGGAGACCACCAGCGGGATATTCACGTGCGTCCACTTGTTAACCAATGCCCCCATGACAAACAGGCCGAGGATTGACGCCCCCTCAGTCAGTTTTTGCAGGAAGCCGCCGCCCATATCTTTAACGATATCGACGCCTTTGCGGTAGCCATAAGCTACGCCATAATAGCGGGTCGCCAGACGCACCAGGTTAAACAGGATGAAAAACAGCAGCGGACCAAGCAGGCTGCCGCTCATTGCAATACCTGCGCCCAGCGCCGCGAATACCGGACGGACGGTACCCCAGAAGATAGGGTCGCCGACGCCTGCCAGCGGTCCCATCAGACCGACTTTGATACCGTTGATAGCACCATCGTCAATCTCTGCACCGTTCGCACGCTTTTCTTCCATTGCCAGGGTCACGCCCAGTACCGGCGCCGCAACGTAAGGATGAGTGTTAAAGAACTCCAGGTGACGCTTAATCGCCTGTTTACGCGCGTCATTATTCTCCGGATACAGGCGACGAATAGCCGGCACCATAGAGAAGCAGAAGCCCAGCGCTTGCATACGTTCGAAGTTCCATGACCCCTGGAACAGGTTAGAACGAAGAAATACGCCGCGAATATCGCTCGGAGTGAGTTTTTTCTCGGTGGTAGTTTTAGTCATATCAACCATTTCGCTCACCTGTTAGTCCAGTTCGTTATCGAGATCGTTATTGCCAGCCGCCGCTGCAGGCGCGCCCGCTACACGGTTGTATTTCGGGCTCAGCTGGATGTAAAGAATAGCCATCACTGCGCCGATGACACCCAGTGCGACCAGGTTGAAGTTTGTGAAAGCCGCGGTGACGAAACCGAGGTAGAAGAACGGCATCAGGTAGCCTGCGCGCATCATGTTGATAACCATCGCATAACCAACCACGACGATCATGCCGCCGGCGATGTTCAGACCGCCTGTGACGACTTCAGGAATCGCATTCAGCATTCCCTGTACTTCGCTGGTGCCTACGGAGATGGCAACGATAACCGCCGGGATAGCGATACGCATTGCCTGCAGGAACAGAGAAGAAACGTGCAGCCAGGAGAGCGCCGTCAGGTTGCCGTTTTCAGCCGCCTTGTCCGCCGCGTGCTGGAATGCCACGGTGATGGTACGAACGATAATGGTCAGTACCTGGCCTGCCGCCGCCAGCGGAATCGCCAGCGCGATACCGGCGCCAATGCTTTGATGCCCGGCGATGACCAGAACGGTAGAGATGATGGACGCCAGTGCGGCATCAGGCGCAACGGCAGCACCGATGTTCATCCAGCCCAGAGCGATCATTTCCAGAGTACCGCCGATGATAATACCGGTTTTCATGTCCCCCAGAACGGCGCCGATTAAGGTACAGGCGATCAGCGGACGGTGGAACTGAAATTCATCAAGTACCGACTCCATACCTGCGATACATGCGACGATGAACACCAGCACAATCTGAAGAGTGGTAATCTCCATTGTACTTCTCCTATTGCTATCTTAAGTGTGAAAGCTAATTAAATGCCGGCGGTTATTTCGCCACTTTGGCAATTAAATCCATCATTTTCAGTTTCGGATCGGTGGAAACTTTACGCACCTCAAGCTCGATGCCGCGCTCGTTGAGCTTTTTAAAGGCTTCGATATCCTTTTCATCGACGGAAACGGCGTTGTTCACCTGCGTTTTACCTTGACGATAGGCCATACCGCCAATGTTCACGGAAGTGACTTTCACGCCGCCCTCAACGATGCGCTCGACGTCGGTAGGATTGGTAAACAGAAGCATCACGCGTTCGCCGGCGTATTTCGGGTTATTGTAGACGCGAATCATCTTCGCGACGTCAACCACATGCGCCGTAACGCCCGGCGGCGCAACTTGCGTCAGCAGCGTTTTACGTACGGTATCCGCCGCGACTTCATCGCTCACAACAATAATACGGCTGACATTGGTCTCTTTGGTCCAGCGGGTAGCGACCTGACCGTGAATGAGGCGGTCATCAATACGGGCAAGCCCGATAACCATATAATCATTCGGGCCCATCGGTTTTGCCGGCGTGGCCGCTTTTGGCGCGGCGGCGACTGGCGCTGGCGCGGCTTTTTCTACCGGTTTCGCTTTCAGCGCTTTTACGCCTTCACGACCGGTTTCTACCGCCAGTGCGACCAGCTCATCAAAGCTCGGATCGTCGTCACGAGCCATAAACGTTTCGACCAGCATCGGGATGTTGACGCCGGCAATAACTTCATAGCGCTCTTTATCGACGACAATGCGGCTGGCAGCATTAAACGGGCTGCCTCCCCATGTATCAACGAGAAATAGCACGCCTTTACTGGTATCGAGTTTAGCCAACTGAGCGTTGTACTTTTCGATCAGCGTTTCGGCATTTTCGCCTGGAACGAAATCGATCCAGCCGACGTTTTCCTGCTCGCCTAACAGCATTTCGGCTGTTTTAAGTAACTGCTCTGCAGCCCAACCATGTGTGCCTATAACAATAGCAATGGTCACTTGCTACCTCCTTTATTATTGTCAACACATCAACTTGACAGATGTATTTTTTGAATCGCCGTCCGCAAGCGAATCGATTCAGATGAGGGTTACAACGAAAAACGCATGATTTTCGTGAATTATTTTAGATATCGAAAAAAATATTTTGTGTGATGGAGATCCGTAATTTTGTTTTCGATAATGAGAAATTTCGAAGTGTAAAATATCCCGGTTACATCTCTTTGCAAAGGAAGGTAAATCTTTGCCAAAAACCAGTTGTCTCTGTTATGTTTAGCTTCCGTTTAATTAGAATGGGGTATAGGGCAGCAGCCCGTTGTATGGATCGTCACCGACGTCATTTCACTCTTTGGCCGTTTTGCGCCTGTCAATCTGGCATATCTTGCCATAGCCTTACTTTGTTTATTGCGTTACCGCCTGCATCCTTTGAGATGTTGTGGGCGCCGTTTAGTCATTCCTTAAGCAGGAGCTTGTCATGGAATTATTAATGGATCCCTCAATTTGGGTGGGTTTACTCACGCTCGTCGTCCTGGAAATTGTCCTGGGTATCGATAACCTGGTCTTTATCGCGATCCTCGCCGATAAATTGCCGCCAAAGCAGCGTGACAAAGCGCGTCTTATCGGGCTCTCGCTGGCGCTGATTATGCGTCTGGCGCTGCTGTCCATTATTTCGTGGCTGGTGACCTTAACAAAGCCGCTCTTTACCGTCTGGGATTTTACCTTCTCCGGCCGCGATTTAATTATGCTGCTGGGCGGTATATTCCTGCTGTTTAAAGCGACCACCGAGCTGCATGAACGTCTGGAAAACCGCGAGCATGACACCGGACACGGTAAAGGCTATGCGAGCTTCTGGGTGGTAGTCACGCAGATTGTCATCCTGGATGCGGTCTTCTCGCTGGACGCCGTGATTACGGCGGTAGGTATGGTAAACCATCTGCCGGTTATGATGGCGGCGGTGGTGATTGCGATGGCGGTGATGCTACTGGCGTCAAAACCGCTGACCCGTTTTGTCAACCAGCATCCGACGGTGGTGGTGCTCTGTCTGAGTTTCCTGCTGATGATCGGCTTGAGCCTGGTGGCGGAAGGGTTCGGTTTCCATATTCCGAAAGGCTACCTGTACGCGGCAATTGGTTTCTCGATCGTTATCGAGGTGTTTAACCAGATTGCGCGCCGCAACTTTATTCGTCATCAGTCCACGTTGCCGCTGCGCGCGCGTACTGCGGACGCTATCCTGCGTCTGATGGGCGGTAAACGTCAGGCAAGTACGCAACATGAGACGGATAGCCCGGCCGCGATATCGGTGTCGGAAGGCGCCTTCGCCGAAGAAGAACGCTACATGATTAACGGCGTACTGACTCTGGCGTCGCGCTCCCTGCGCGGCATTATGACGCCGCGAGGCGAAATTAGTTGGGTGGATGCGAATCTCAGCGTAGCTGAAATCCGTCAGCAGTTACTCTCTTCTCCGCATAGCCTGTTCCCGGTATGTCGGGGCGAGCTGGATGAAATTATCGGTATCGTTCGCGCGAAAGAGTTGCTGGTGGCGCTGGAAGAGGGCGCGGACGTTGCGGCTATCGCCGCGTCTTCTCCGGCGATAGTGGTGCCGGAAACGCTTGATCCTATCAATCTGTTAGGCGTTTTGCGTCGCGCGCGCGGCAGTTTCGTTATCGTCACTAACGAGTTCGGCGTGGTGCAGGGGCTGGTTACGCCGCTGGATGTGCTGGAAGCGATTGCCGGTGAGTTCCCGGATGCCGATGAAACGCCGGAAATCGTTGCCGATGCCGAGGGCTGGATAGTGAAGGGCGGCACCGATCTTCATGCGTTACAGCAGGCGCTGGAAGTTGACCATCTGGTGAACGAAGAGGGCGATATTGCGACGGTCGCGGGGTTAGTGATCGCCGCTAATGGCCATATTCCTCGTGTAGGCGATGTCATTGATGTTCCGCCACTGCGGATCACCATTGTCGAGGCCAACGACTATCGTGTCGATCTGGTTCGGATTGTTAAAGAACAGCCTGCCCACGACGAAGAGGAATAACGTCACACGCAGGAATCAAGTCTATAGATGCGGCATCGCGGACATAATCTGTCCGTTATGCCGGGCGTGCGGCGGCGCGCTGCCCGCCAGCCACTGTGGAAATTCGCTAATGGGCATCGGCTTCGCATAGAGATAGCCCTGTAACATTTGCACGCCATGCTGGCGCAAATGCTGTGCCTGCGTCTGGTTTTCGACCCCTTCCGCCACCAGTTCAATATTCAGTCTTTGCCCCAGCGCGATAATAATATCGGTCACCGTTGAATTGACCGCATCGGTACCGATGGCGGCGGTGAAGGATTTATCGATTTTCAAAATATCCGGCCGCAGTTTTTCCAGCCAGGAGAGCGAGCTGTTTCCTGTGCCAAAATCATCGATGGCTAACTTGACGCCTTTACGATGCAGCTCGCGCATCAGGCGGTAATCAACGTCAAGCAACGCGTCGCGTTCCGTGAGCTCCAGCACCAGTTGCTGAACAGGTTCCGCACTAAACCAGTACTGATTAAGATCCTTGAGAAGCACGCCGTGTCGGAAATGGCTTGCCGCCACATTGATGCCGATATGAAACTGATGGTTGACGGGGAAATAGTGCCGTTGCCGAATGGTTTCCGCAATCACATAGCGGGTCAGCGGCGCTATCAGGTTATGCTCCTCGGCGATAGGAATAAAAACATCCGGTGAGATCCAGCCCTGGCGCGGGTTATTCCAGCGTAACAGGATCTCAACGCCGGTACACTGCTGCGTGCGGGCATTAAGCAACGGCTGACAAAATAGCTCAAACTCCCGTTCGGCAAGGGCCAGATTAATCTCCCAGGAAAAGCTCATTCTGCTGGCCGTTGCCAGCCAGGCGATATAACCGATCAACAGGCTAAGCAATACGGCCAGCGGTAACTGTGTCGGGAGATGTTTGAACGCCAGTACGCCTGCCGACGGCCCGCTGACGCTGATAGTAAAAGGGAAATGCCGCGATGAAAGCTGGTAACGCTCTTCATCTTTTTTTAATTCCGGAAGAGTATCGACCACGCCCCGACCATATAACAGGTGCCGTTTGCCGACCGTCAGGCTGGCGCTGGTAATTTGCGGCTGCTGCGGCTCAAGTAGCATAGTCGCCAGCAAGTCAATATTCATAATTTCCATCACGCCATCCTGGCCATCGGCAGAGGCGGGATACCACTGAATGAGGATCGGGCTTCCCTTGAGTAACGATTGATCCGTGGAAAGTAGCAGCAGATCGCCAGCTGCGGGAAGATCGGGTTGAAGCTGGCGTATGGGAGTATTACGGGCGCCAAAAATGCTTGAGCAGTAGAGAATTCCCTCTTTTACCAGCCCGATAGAACGAATGGTTTGCAGGCGCGCGGCTTGCTTACGCAACGGCAAATGCGCGGTCGCGCACGGAAGCTCAAGCAAGGGTAGCAGTATGTTTCGTCCGACCAGGAGAGGATGCAGCACATTATCCAGCGCATCAACGGCATGATTCGCGAATGCAACCGTGCGATGGTGATTTAAGTTCCGCTCCGAAATAAATCGGATGCTCAGCGTAAGAATGAGCGTGACCAGTGCACAAATCGTGCAAACAATGAAACGATTACGGCGATAATGATTGATGATCCGTTGTGCTGTTTGCATGCGGGCCGCCCAATAAGCGTTGGCGACAAAAGCCAACCGCGACACAGCAAGTGTAGTGGGGAAACGTGGAGTCGACGAGGAAGAGATAAAAATTTCGCCCATCCGTAGCAGATGGGCGAAGGGAGGGGAAACGGCGTTTAATCACACTGGACTTTAATAGCCAGCCCGCCGCGCGACGTTTCACGGTATTTGGCGTTCATGTCTTTTCCGGTCTCGTACATCGTTTCGATGACTTTATCCAACGAGACGCGCGGCGCGCTGGTTCGACGCATGGCCATACGCGCAGCGTTGATCGCTTTAACCGAAGCAATGGCGTTACGCTCGATACACGGCACCTGCACCTGACCGGCAACCGGGTCGCAGGTCAGCCCCAGGTTATGCTCCATGCCGATTTCAGCGGCAACGCAAACCTGTTCCGGGCTGGCGCCCAACAGTTCAGCAAGGCCTGCCGCCGCCATCGAACAGGCGACCCCGACTTCGCCCTGACAGCCGACTTCCGCGCCGGAAATAGACGCGTTCATCTTATACAGCGCGCCAATAGCGCCTGCCGCCAGGAAGTAGCGGGTGTAAATATCCGGGCTGACAGACTCAATAAAATGGTCGTAGTAAGCCAGTACCGCAGGCACGATGCCGCACGCGCCGTTGGTTGGCGCCGTCACGACGCGACCACCTGCGGCGTTCTCTTCGTTCACCGCCAGAGCAAACATGTTCACCCAGTCAATGACGTTCATCGGATCGCTGGAAAGCTTATCGCTGGAAACCAGCATACGACGCAGCGCGGAGGCGCGACGCGGTACGCGCAGCGGCCCCGGCAGCACGCCTTCGGTATTCATACCGCGATCAATACAGGCCTGCATGGTCTGCCAGACGTGACCGAAATACTCTTCAATCTCTTTCTTGCTATGCAGCGCCAGTTCGTTTTGCATCACCATGCCGGAGAGTGAAAGGCCGGTACTGTTGCAATACTCCAGCATTTCTTTCGCCGATTTAAACGGATAAGGTACAGTAACCTCATTCGTCGCTTCCTGGCCGAAATGCTCTTCATCAACGATAAAGCCGCCGCCGATGGAATAGTACGTCTTGCTATAAATGACCGTGTCGTCATGCCAGGCGTGGATCTGCATCCCGTTTTCATGCAGCGGCAAATTGCCGTTGTGAAAACGCATTCCGTCATCTTTCGGGAAGTCGACTTCGTGACGTCCCTGGGCCAGTAACAGACGCCCGCGCGTTTCGACGTCGCGAATAAAACCGGGGATACTATCAATATCCACGGTAGCGGGTTCATTACCCGCCAGACCCATAATAATGGCGATATCGGTATGGTGACCTTTCCCCGTCAGCGACAGCGAGCCGTAGACATCGACAGCGACGCGGGTAACGTTATCCAGTAATCCTTTTTCGACCAGGTCATCGACGAACTGTTTACCGGCCTTCATCGGGCCAACAGTGTGGGAAGAGGAGGGACCAATCCCTACCTTAAACATGTCGAATAGGCTAATCACGATAATACTCCTGACAGGGCAACCGGGGCTTCCGGTTACGATGTTATAACTGCGCATAGTGTAAGAGGGAACGCTGGCATCAGCTTAACTATTCACATGAATTAAACTAATGAATAACCGCGTTTTTACTAATATTGCGACAGTAATCTCAAGTCGTGTCTTGCGCGCGTAAAGTTAAGTATATACACGTTGCCCTTCAGGCTGCCTCTTTGGGGGAGGCGATTGTTACCGCCTTGAGGCAACGTGAATGGCGTTGTGTACAGTCAGGGCTTTACGCCGATTTGCAGCGCCAGCTCACGAAGAATGTTTGCGGTCATGCCCCAGACGAAATAATGCTCATACCAGGAGAGCCATACGCGGTGCGAATTGCCGCGACGGTAAACATCAAGCGGATGATATCGACCCAGTTGCAACGCTTGCGCCAGCGGCATTTCAAACACCGCAGACACTTCGTCTTCACTGGCGCGCCAGGGGAGATTTGGCGGAATAATGCCGACCACCGGGGTGACCTGAAAACCGGTCACGCTGTCTACCGGCGGTAAAACGCCAATCACTTCCACGGCTTGTGGCGGGATGGCGACTTCCTCCTGCGCTTCGCGAAGCGCTGCGGCGATAAGCGAAGCATCGGTACTGTCCACGGCCCCGCCGGGAAAGGCGACCTGTCCGGCGTGTTTGCGCAAATGAATAGCCCGCTGGGTCAGCAGCAGCCCCGGTTGGGGGCGGCGAACCACAGGGATCAGTACGGCGGCCTGACGTTGGTTTAACGTTTCATGAGTTATCTGCGGGCGCAAAAGCTGAAAGCGCGATAAGAAATGATCGAGCGTCAGACGGCTGGTATCCACGTATTAGTTCTCCAGTGGGTGCAGGATACGATTAACTTTATCAAAAGTTTCCTGATATTCCGCTTCTTCCTTGCTATCGGCCACGATACCGCCGCCGGCTGAGCAATAGAGTTGGCCCTGCGTTGCCGTGACGGTGCGGATAGTAATACTGGTATCCATCTTGCCGCAGAAACTCAGATAACCGATGCTACCGCACCAGGCGTTGCGTCGCTGCGGCTCCAGTTCGTCGATAATTTCCATTGCCCGCACTTTAGGCGCGCCGGTAATGGAGCCGCCGGGGAAAGCCGCGCGCAGCAGGTCGGTGGCATGAAGCGAGTCCGGTAAACGGGCGGTAATGGTGCTAACCAGATGGTGAACGGCAGGAAATGGTTCGACGACGAACAGTTCCGGCACTTTCACCGAACCCGGTACGGCGACCCGGCCAATATCGTTACGCATCAAATCGACGATCATCAAATTTTCAGCGCGATCTTTCATTGAGTTGGTCAGTTTCTGCGCCTGCTGACGATCCGCCTGCGGATCGTTAAGCCGTGGGAGCGTGCCTTTGATCGGGCGCGTCTGAATATGACCATTCTCCAGTTGGATAAAACGCTCGGGAGAAAGGCTCAATATGGCGCCGTCATGTAAACGAAGAAAGGCGCTGAACGGGGCGCGATTGGCGCGGTTAAGGTGTTCGAAAGCCTGCCACTCATCACCCTCGTAGCTCGCCTGAAAACGCTGGGAAAGATTGACCTGATAGCAGTCCCCGCTGTGCAGCCAGGCCTGCACCTGACGAAACTTCTCGCCATACTCGCAACGCGTCATATTGGATTGCCAGGCCGAGGTAAGCCTGAAGGGCGTTCGGGTCGGCGCGCGCTGGCTGGTGAGCCAGCGATATCGGGCGTCTGCATCGTGATAGCTTATCAGCGACACCACCTGTTTATGGTGATCGACAATCAGCGCCCAGTCGTAAAGGCCAATCGCCATATCGGGTAAAACGATATCGCGCGCGGCAGTATCGGGCAGAATTTCGAAACGCCGCCCTAAATCATAACCAAACAGACCCAGCGCGCCGCCCTGAAAGGGTAAGTCAGGGTCAGGCTGAGGATGAAAAGGCAGCGCCTCCAGTTGAGTCTGCAAAACGTGTAACGGATCGTCGAGAGTGACGGTAGTCGTGCGCGCAGTACATACCGTGGTTTCCTGGGCGCGCGTGGTCAGTGTGGTGACAGGATCGGCGACCAGAATATCAAAGCGGTTATAGGGATGAATAGCATCACCTGAATGCAGCAGCATCGCCCAGGGCAAATGGTTTACGGGCGCAAAATAGTGTTCAGCGGCGTTCGGACGCCAGGGTAAGGTGATAACAGTGGGAGATAACGTCTTCATCATTCCTGACTCGTTACAACACTACTGGCTTACCGCCGGGTAGCGTGAAATAATTAGCGCTAACAATTTAGCAGGAGTTAATCATGTTTGCAGGTTTACCTTCACTCAGTCATGAACAACAGCAAAAAGCCGTAGAACGTATCCAGGAATTGATGTCGCAAGGTATGAGCAGCGGAGAAGCGATTGCCCAGGTGGCGGGCGAACTTCGCGCCAACCATACCGGCGAACGGATAGTGGCGCGTTTTGAGGATGAAGACGAATAACCGGCTTATACCGCCGCGACAATCTTAATCTCAACTTTATATTTCGGGTTCATCAACCCGGCCTGTACGGTACAGCGTACCGGCGCATGGCCTGCGACGACCCACGCATCCCACGCCTTATTCATGGCGGCAAAATCCGCTTTATCGCTCAGGAAAATAGTGGCATCCAGAATACGTGACTTACTGGAGCCCTGTTTTTCCAGCACCGCATCAATTTGCGCCAGAGTATTCGCCGTTTGCTCAAAAGCATCGGCGTCCAGGTTTTCCGGCACGCCGGTATACCACAGCGTATTATTGTAGATCACCACGTCTGACCAACGATCTTCGGCATCAATACGCACGATAGACATCACTTATTCCTCATTTGCTTTTCATTTGAATGGCTCAAGACTGCCACAATGTGTCGTCGCCGTCACCTCTGTAGCTGGCGTAAGCCTTTCTACCCTGACATAATCCCTGTGCAAATTAACAGGGGGCAGTGTGACGGACGATTTTGCAGCAGATGGCCAACTGGCCAAAGCGATAACTGGCTTTAAACCGCGCGAACCACAGCGGCAAATGGCGGTTGCCGTGACACAAGCGATTGAAAATGCGCAGCCTCTGGTTGTTGAAGCCGGCACCGGAACCGGGAAGACCTATGCTTACCTCGCTCCGGCGTTGCGCGCCGGGAAAAAAGTCATTATTTCGACCGGGTCGAAAGCGTTGCAGGATCAACTCTACAGCCGCGATCTGCCGACGGTAGCAAAAGCGTTGGCATTTACCGGTAAGACGGCCCTGTTGAAAGGACGTTCAAACTACCTCTGCCTGGAGCGGCTGGAACAACAAGCGCTGGCGGGCGGCGATTTACCAGTACAAACGTTAAGCGACGTGATATTGCTGCGCTCCTGGTCAAATCAGACGCGGGATGGCGATATCAGCACCTGCGTCAGCGTGGCGGAGGATTCCCAGGCCTGGCCGCTGGTCACCAGTACCAACGACAACTGCCTTGGCAGCGATTGCCCGCTCTACAAAGAGTGCTTTGTGGTGAAAGCGCGTAAAAAGGCGATGGACGCGGATGTGGTGATTGTAAACCACCACCTTTTTCTTGCGGATATGGTGGTTAAAGAGAGCGGGTTTGGCGAACTTATCCCTCAGGCTGAAGTAATGATCTTCGATGAAGCCCACCAACTGCCTGACATCGCCAGCCAGTATTTCGGACAATCGCTCTCCAGCCGTCAGTTGCTGGATTTAGCAAAAGACATCACCATCGCCTACCGGACGGAACTGAAAGACACTCAACAGTTGCAAAAATGCGCCGATCGCCTTGCCCAGAGCGCCCAGGATTTTCGTCTGCAACTGGGGGAGCCCGGCTACCGGGGAAATTTGCGTGAACTGTTAGCCGACCCACGTATCCAACGGGCATTTTTACTGCTGGATGATACGCTGGAGCTTTGTTACGACGTGGCGAAGCTGTCGCTGGGCCGTTCGGCGCTGCTGGATGCGGCTTTTGAACGCGCCACGCTATACCGTTCACGGCTGAAACGCTTAAAAGAGATCAATCAGCCGGGATACAGCTACTGGTATGAGTGCACCTCGCGCCATTTCACCCTGGCGCTGACGCCGCTCACCGTGGCGGACAAATTCAAAGAGGTGATGGAACAGAAACCCGGTAGCTGGATTTTTACCTCGGCCACGTTGTCGGTAAATGATGATCTTCACCACTTTACCGCCCGTCTGGGAATTGAACAGGCAGAATCCATGCTACTGCCCAGCCCATTCGACTATACGCGCCAGGCGTTACTCTGCGTACCGCGTAACCTACCGCAAACCAACCAGCCCGGCGCGGCGCGACAGTTGGCGGCTATGCTCAGGCCGATTATCGAAGCCAATAACGGGCGATGTTTTATGCTGTGCACCTCGCACGCCATGATGCGCGATCTGGCGGAGCAGTTTCGCGCCACCATGACGCTGCCAGTATTATTGCAAGGGGAAACCAGTAAAGGCCAACTGTTACAGCAATTTGTTAGCGCCGGCAACGCGCTGCTCGTCGCCACCAGCAGCTTCTGGGAAGGGGTGGACGTGCGCGGCGATACGTTATCTTTGGTGATTATCGACAAATTGCCGTTTACCTCCCCGGACGACCCGATGTTAAAAGCGCGAATGGAAGACTGTCGTTTGCGCGGTGGCGATCCGTTTGATGAGGTTCAACTGCCCGACGCGGTGATTACGCTGAAGCAGGGGGTGGGGCGGCTGATTCGCGATGCGGACGATCGCGGGGTGTTAGTGATTTGTGATAACCGGCTGGTGATGCGGCCCTATGGCGCCACGTTTCTCGCCAGCCTGCCTCCTGCGCCGCGCACGCGTGATATCGCCCGTGCCGTTCGCTTTCTTGCGATTCCATCCGCCGAGTAATTTGTTACGGAGTATGGTAAGATGCGCGCTATTTTATTGATCTAAGCACGAAACCTCATGCGAATTCTGGCTATCGATACCGCCACAGAGGCCTGTTCTGTCGCCCTGTGGAACAACGGTACTATCAATGCTCACTTTGAGCTTTGTCCACGAGAACACACTCAACGTATCCTGCCCATGGTGCAGGAGATTCTGGCCGCCAGCGGCGCCTCGCTCAATGAGATAGATGCGCTGGCGTTTGGGCGCGGTCCGGGCAGCTTTACCGGCGTGCGTATCGGCATTGGCATTGCGCAAGGGCTGGCGTTAGGGGCAAATCTGCCGATGATCGGTGTTTCGACGCTTGCCACGATGGCGCAGGGCGCATGGCGTAAAACTGGCGCGACCCGCGTACTCGCCGCGATTGACGCGCGGATGGGCGAAGTGTACTGGGCGGAATACCAGCGTGATGCGCAGGGCGTCTGGCAGGGCGAAGAGACGGAAGCGGTGCTGAAACCGGAACGGGTCGGCGAGCGGTTGAAACAGCTTTCCGGCGAGTGGGCGACCGTAGGAACGGGTTGGTCCGCGTGGCCCGATCTGGCGAAGGAGTGCGGCCTGACGCTTCATGATGGGGAGGTGTCGCTCCCGGCAGCGGAAGATATGTTGCCCATCGCCAGTCAAAAGCTGGCGGCAGGAGAGACCGTTGCCGTGGAACATGCCGAGCCGGTTTATTTGCGTAACGAAGTGGCGTGGAAGAAACTTCCCGGCAAAGAATGACTCTCACTACTATTACCCCCCATACTTTATGCTGTGGGGTGGAATAGAGGTCGAGAAAAAGGAGTCGCATCATGGCGGTTCAAAAAAGGTTAATAAAAGGGGCGCTGGCGTGCGCTTTTGCGCTTATGCTGAGCGGTTGCGTGACTATCCCGGATGCCATTAAAGGTTCGAGTCCGACGCCGCAGCAGGATTTGGTGCGGGTGATGAATGCGCCACAACTCTATATCGGGCAAGAGGCGCGTTTCGGCGGTAAAGTTGTGGCGGTACAAAATCAGCAGGGAAAAACCCGGCTTGAAATCGCGACCGTACCGCTCGACAGCGGCGCGCGTCCTGTTCTGGGCGAAGCCTCGCGCGGCAGAATTTTTGCCGATGTGAACGGTTTTCTGGACCCGGTGGACTTCCGTGGCCAGTTAGTTACCGTTGTCGGCCCGATAACCGGCACGGTTGACGGTAAAATCGGCAATACGCCGTATAAATTTATGCTGATGCAGGCTACCGGCTATAAACGCTGGCATCTTGTTCAGCAGGTCGTCATGCCTCCACAGCCGATCGATCCGTGGTTTTACGGCGGACGCGCCTGGCCTTATGGCTATGGCGGTTGGGGATGGTATAACCCTGGACCCGCAGAGGTTCAGACGATAGTAACAGAGTAACCCTTTGTTTTATCAATAAAAGAAACAGCGGCTGGTCCGCTGTTTCTGCATTCATAGAGACATAATAAAAATAAATAGTGACGCGCTTCGCAACCTTTCAGTTGCGTAATTAATAAACTGGTACGCTGAGTTAATATAATGTTAACGACTTGTTTATTAACTGGGGTTGTGATGACGACGAACACTCATTTTAGAGGTGATGCATTGAAGAAGGTTTGGCTTAACCGTTATCCTGCTGATGTTCCGGCGGAGATCAACCCTGACCGTTATCAATCCCTGGTTGAACTGTTTGAACATGCGGCGACGCGCTATGCCGATCAGCCTGCGTTCGTCAATATGGGGGAGGTAATGACCTTCCGTAAATTAGAAGAACGTAGTCGGGCATTTGCGGCTTATTTACAACAAGGGCTGGGACTCAAAAAAGGCGACCGTGTGGCGCTGATGATGCCAAACCTGTTGCAGTATCCCGTCGCGCTATTTGGTATTTTACGCGCCGGCATGATTGTGGTGAACGTTAACCCGCTGTACACGCCGCGCGAACTTGAGCATCAGCTTAACGATAGCGGCGCGGCGGCAATCATTATTGTTTCTAACTTTGCCCATACGCTGGAAAAAGTGGTCGAGAAAACGTCGGTACAGCACGTTATTCTGACGCGGATGGGCGACCAGCTTTCTACCGCCAAAGGTACGGTTGTTAACTTTGTCGTGAAATACATCAAGCGTCTGGTGCCAAAATACCACTTGCCAGATGCGATCTCGTTTCGCAGCGCGCTACAGCACGGCTACCGTATGCAGTATGTCAAACCCGAGGTTGTCGCTGAAGATCTGGCTTTCCTGCAATATACCGGCGGTACGACGGGCGTGGCGAAAGGCGCGATGTTGACCCACCGCAATATGCTGGCGAATCTGGAGCAGGTGAAAGCGACCTATGGGCCGCTGCTGCACCCGGGGAAAGAGCTGGTAGTGACCGCGCTGCCGCTGTATCACATTTTTGCCTTAACCATGAACTGTCTGCTTTTTATCGAGCTGGGTGGGCAAAACCTGCTGATTACCAATCCGCGTGATATCCCCGGCCTGGTCAAGGAGCTGGCGAAATATCCATTTACGGCGATGACTGGCGTTAATACGCTATTCAACGCTCTGCTCAATAATAAAGAGTTTCAACAGCTGGATTTTTCTTCGCTGCATCTGTCAGCCGGCGGCGGGATGCCGGTACAAAATGTCGTTGCGGAACGTTGGGTAAAGCTGACCGGGCAATACCTGCTGGAAGGCTACGGGCTGACCGAGTGCGCCCCGCTGGTGAGCGTCAACCCGCATGATATTGATTATCACAGCGGCAGTATCGGCCTGCCAGTACCGTCAACAGAAGCCAAACTGGTGGATGACGATGACAACGAAGTCGCGCCGGGTGAGGCCGGAGAGCTTTGCGTGAAAGGTCCGCAGGTTATGCTGGGATACTGGCAGCGTCCTGACGCGACGGATGAAATCATTAAAGATGGCTGGCTGCATACGGGCGATATTGCGGTTATGGATGAAGACGGCTTTCTGCGGATTGTCGATCGTAAGAAAGATATGATTCTGGTTTCTGGTTTCAACGTTTATCCAAACGAAATTGAAGATGTGGTGATGCAGCATTCTGGCGTGCAGGAAGTCGCGGCGGTTGGCGTGCCTTCCGGTAGTAGCGGCGAAGCGGTGAAGCTTTTTGTGGTTAAGAAAGATCCGGCATTGACTGACGATGCGTTGATCACCTTCTGCCGTCGCCATCTGACCGGATATAAGGTGCCCAAACAGGTCGAGTTTCGCGAGGAATTACCAAAATCTAACGTTGGGAAAATTTTACGACGAGAACTGCGTGACGAAGCCCGTGGCAAAGTAGACAATAAAGCCTGAGCGTTAAGTCAGCTAACGAGAGACGCCGGTTAAGCCGGCGTTTTTTTTGGCGCGAACCAAAGAGAACACGATTTGAATTACCAAATGATTGAAACGGACGATGCGCTGGCGAGCCTGTGTGAGGCTGTCCGCGCATGTCCGGCTATTGCTTTAGATACGGAATTTGTCCGTACCCGCACCTATTACCCGCAGTTAGGATTGATACAGTTATTTGACGGGGCAAATGTCGCCCTGATCGATCCGCTCGGCATCAGCGACTGGTCGCCGTTAAAAGCGGTGTTGCGCGATACGGGAATCACCAAATTTCTGCACGCGGGTAGCGAAGATCTGGAAGTATTTCTGAATGCGTTTGGCGAACTGCCGGAGCCCCTGATTGATACGCAAATTCTGGCGGCGTTTTGCGGGCGTCCGCTGTCGTGGGGGTTTGCGGCGATGGTAGAAGAGTATACGGGCGTGGCGCTGGATAAAAGCGAGTCTCGTACCGACTGGTTAGCCCGGCCTTTAAGCGAACGTCAGTGTGAATACGCGGCGGCGGATGTCTGGTATCTGTTACCGATCGCCAAAAAGCTGATGATTGAAACTGAAGCCGCAGGATGGCTGCCTGCCGCGCTTGATGAATGCCGATTGATGCAGCAGCGTCGTCAGGAGATTCAGGCGCCGGAAGAAGCATGGCGGGATATCACCAATGCCTGGCAACTGCGTACTCGCCAGTTAGCCTGTCTGCAACTTTTAGCTGACTGGCGGATACGTAAGGCGCGTGAGCGCGATATGGCGGTGAACTTTGTTGTGCGTGAAGAAAACCTGTGGGCGGTCGCGCGTTATATGCCGGGCAGTCTCGGTGAGCTGGATAGCCTGGGGCTTTCCGGCAGCGAGATTCGTTTTCACGGCAAGACGTTGATATCGCTGGTGGCGAAAGCACAGGCGTTACCGGAAGAGGCATTGCCGGAACCCCTGTTGAATCTGATGGACATGCCGGGCTATCGCAAAGCGTTTAAGGCCATCAAAGCTCTGGTGGCGGAGGTGAGCGCGTCGCATCACGTCAGCGGCGAGCTACTGGCATCGCGTCGGCAGATTAATCAGTTGCTTAACTGGCACTGGAAATTAAAACCGCAAAATGGGCAACCGGAATTGATTTCCGGCTGGCGCGCCGAACTGATGGCGGAGAAGTTAACTCTTCTGTTGCAGGAGTATCCGCGTTAACGGCGGTAATTGCCGGGAAAACGGCCAGTGAAATAAATGTCCGTATTCGGAATAATGTAAAAAAATAAAAAAGGCAGATTCTTCTGCCTTTTTTAATCCAGGAATTTTCCCATAAAAGAGCTTATTTTGACTCTTCGGCTTCCGGCAGCGTTACGTTAAGTTCAAGGATGGAGATATCACCATCTTTTTGCTCAAGCTGGACGGTAACCATTTCCGGATCGATTTGTACGTATTTACAAATGACCTCAAGAATATCTTTACGTAACTGCGGTAAATAATGCGGTTCGGCATCGCTACGGCGACGTTCCGCGACGATGATTTGCAACCGCTCTTTTGCAATATTAGCGGTACTCTTTTTCCGCGAGAGAAAAAAATCCAGTAATGCCATAATTTATCCTCCGAACAGGCGTTTGAGGAAACCTTTCTTCTCTTCTTCAATGAAGCGGAAAGGACGTTCTTCTCCCAACAGACGATCTACGGTATCTGCATAGGCTTTACCCGCATCCGCAGTGGCGTCAAGAATCACCGGTTCGCCCTGGTTCGATGCGCGCAGTACGGATTGATCTTCCGGGATCACCCCGACGAGTTTAATACGCAGAATCTCCAGTACATCTTCCATGCTGAGCATGTCGCCTTTATTGACGCGGCCTGGATTGTAGCGCGTCAACAGGAGATGTTCTTTAATCGGTTCTTCGCCATTTTCTGCGCGACGAGATTTCGATGCCAGAATACCCAGAATACGGTCCGAGTCACGGACAGAAGAGACTTCCGGGTTGGTCGTAATGATCGCTTCATCGGCAAAATAGAGCGCCATCAGCGCCCCGGTTTCGATACCCGCCGGCGAGTCGCAAACGATGAACTCAAAGTCCATCGCTTTCAGTGAGTCGAGTACCTTAGCGACGCCTTCGCGCGTTAGCGCGTCTTTATCCCGGGTCTGCGACGCCGGAAGAATGAAGAGATTTTCAGTACGCTTATCTTTGATCAGCGCCTGATTCAGTGTCGCATCGCCCTGAATGACGTTTACAAAATCGTAAACGACACGACGTTCGCACCCCATAATCAGATCGAGGTTACGCAGTCCGATATCAAAATCAATGACGACAGTTTTCTTTCCCTTCTGGGCCAAACCTGTAGCGATGGCCGCGCTGGAGGTGGTCTTGCCAACGCCCCCTTTACCCGAAGTAACAACAATAATGCGTGCCATAAAAATTCCTTGTTAAAAAGGGATCAATTCAACGGTTGAACTGTCAAAGCGTTGTCTGCTAAACGCAGGCGCGCCGCTTTGCCATAAAATTCTGCCGGGATTTTATCACTCAGCCAGTAAACACCTGCGATAGAGACCAGTTCTGCCGTCAGATGGGTACAAAAAATTTGCGCTTCCCGATCGCCGCTCGCCCCTGCCAGCGCGCGACCTCTCATCATGCCATAGACATGGATATTGCCGTCAGCGATAAGCTCTGCGCCAGCGCTGACGTGACTTGTAACAATCAGATCACATTGTGGAGCATAAATGCGCTGACCGGAACGAACCGGAACATCAATTAATCGCGTTTTTGTGATGGGATTAGCGTTTTGCGGCGGCTCGCTGGGCGTTGCCGGCTCAACGGGCGCAGGCCGAACCGCTTTCTCTTTACCTTCAGTCAGTAAAGGAAGACCCATCCGATCGATTTCTACTTTCAGGCTGGCGTCTTTACAGCCGCTCACGCCGATAATGCGTAAGCCGGTTGAGGTCACGATCTTATGCAGTTCCGGCCAGTTTACCGGGCTTTCAAGACCGCTAACGTTAATAACGACAGGGGCGTGTTTTAAAAACGCAGGAGCCTGCGCTATTTTGTCTTCTAACGCCTGACGAATAACCTCTGGTTCCGCTTCATGCAAATGAACCACTGATAAGGTGAAACTACTGCCTTTAAGCTCGATTGGCGTGTTTGACATCCTGGCCTTACTCAATTTGCTATTTATCATCTCCGATACGGAGTGATATTCCGAAGTCCAGAAGGCATGTTATAGTCAGTATTATATTGAGGCAAGTCACCATCCCGTTAATTCAGAGTAAAAGTATGTTTTGTGTGATCTATCGAAGTAGCAAGCGCGATCAAACCTATTTGTATGTCGAAAAAAAAGACGATTTTTCGCGAGTGCCTGAAGCGTTGATGAAAGGATTCGGTCAGCCGCAGTTAGCGATGATGCTGCCGCTTGATGGACGTAAAAAATTAGTCAATGCCGAGCTCGAAAAAGTAAAACAGGCGTTAAGCGAGCAGGGCTATTATTTACAATTGCCGCCGCCGCCGGAAGATTTGCTGAAACAACATCTTTCTTCGGTGGGACAAAATACGTCGCCCGCTGACCGTTAAACGGTATTCGGCGCCGCGCCTGAATTCCATCATGATCTTAGGGGAAAATATGTATCAACATCGTAACTGGCAAGGTGCCTTGCTTGATTACCCGGTAAGTAAAGTGGTCTGCGTGGGCAGTAATTACGCAAATCACATCAAGGAGATGGGCAGCGCGACGCCGGAAGAACCCGTGCTTTTTATCAAGCCGGAAACCGCATTGTGTGATATTCGCCAGCCGCTGGCGATTCCGGCGGATATGGGGGCTGTTCATCATGAAGTTGAGCTTGCTGTGCTGATTGGCGCAACGCTCCGCCAGGCGACCGAAGATCATGTACGTAAAGCGATAGCCGGTTATGGCGTGGCGCTTGATTTAACCCTGCGCGATATTCAAGGGAAAATGAAAAAGGCCGGACAGCCCTGGGAAAAAGCCAAAGGTTTTGATAACGCATGTCCGATTTCAGGCTTTATTCCTGTCGCGGCCTTCTGCGGCGATCCGCAAAATACGGTTATCGGACTTAACGTTAATGGCGAGGTTCGCCAGCAAGGGTCGACCGCGGATATGATTCATCCTATTGTGCCCCTTATCGCCTATATGAGCCGCTATTTTACGCTCAAAGCCGGGGACGTGGTGCTAACCGGCACGCCGGCAGGCGTGGGGCCATTATTAAGCGGCGATGAGCTGGACATTCGTTTTAATGGCGAAACGTTGTCTACCCGCGTTCTGTAAAATCTGCTTGCCGCCTTCAGCGGCGGTAAAACTTGCATCTGCAGGCCAGACTGGTTATAAGGTGCAGCTTTAGTGCAATGGCGGATACTTTAATGAGCGATACACCTTTCTGGCAACGTAAAACCCTGGATGAAATGACCGATGCCGAGTGGGAGTCGTTGTGCGATGGCTGCGGTCAATGCTGCCTGCATAAGCTGATGGATGAAGATACAGATGAAATCTACTTCACCAACGTGGCGTGCAGGCAATTAAATATCAAAACGTGCCAGTGCCGCCATTATGAGCGCCGTTTTGAATTTGAACCCGACTGTATCAAACTCACTCGCGAAAATTTGCCAGGCTTTGAATGGTTGCCGATGACCTGCGCCTACCGTTTGTTAGCGGAAGGTAAGCCCTTGCCGACGTGGCATCCGCTGCTGACTGGATCGAAAGCCGCTATGCATGGCGAGCGAATTTCTGTCCGTCATATCGCGGTTAAAGAATCTGAAGTACGGGACTGGCAGGATCATATTTTAAATAAACCGTCGTGGGCAGAATAAGTCTTCGGCAAAACGGCTGATTGTTTACAATTCTTTAATTTACGCCGGGCGACCCCTGCAACCAGAAATTGCGTGCAAATTCCGTCACCTGGCGTTATCACTGCCTTCTATTCTTCCCTGACGCGCCTTGTCGCTGCGCTCGCGCACGTATGGTGGCGACTCTATACTTTCAAAGCAGTATATCGCTGCCTATCCTGAGGAGTTACCCCATGAATAACCAACCGTTGCGCGTTTCAAAGGATCAGCCCAGGAAGCCTGATAAGACACCCGAAGACGAAGGAAAAAATCCAAAGAAAAACCAAAAGTAGTGCTGTAGGGTATCTTTAATAACTATGGTTCGTTGGAGGCTTTATGTCTGAACGTCCTGATTTAGTCGATCCATTACCAGAGGATGAGCCGCTTCCTGGTGAAAATATTCCGGATACACCAGAGGGAGACGATCCTCTCGACCCGGATACCCAGAATGAGGTTGAAGATCCTCGTAGATAGCGTCTTGTGCTATTAACCAACCGCCTGATGCACTGTTTGTGCCAGGCGGTTTTTTACATCTTCTAAAGCGAAACATCCTGATAATCCTCAGAAAGATAGCCTATAATTTTTTGTACGTTAAAATAGTAGCGCGTCCATGACGACACTGTCTTATTGCGCTTAGCCGTTTGCGAGTTCAAAGGAGGAAATCAATGAACAGCGAAGAGTTGACACATAAAGCAGAAGAGGAAATCGCGGCACTCATTAGCAAAAAGGTCGCCGAACTACGGAAGAAAACCGGGCAAGAGGTTTCCGAAATAGAGTTCGCGCCGCGAGAAACGATGAAAGGGCTTGAGGGATACCACGTTAAAATTAAACTACTCTAGCGTTTAATTAGCGCCATTAATCACCTGGCTACTGGGCGGGACGCCGCCCAGTGGTGACTGGTTTACCGATGTCAGGCTTTTTTCTGTTGATACATTTCCTCGCCCTGATGGTCTTCCTCTACCCAAAAATGAATGTTGAACCGCGCATCATCGCTCAGCTCTACCCGATGCCAGTATTGCGGCGGACTGGTGGCGAATTGCCCGGCATTAATCACCACTTTCACTTCTGGTTCTGTCGCGGTTTCATTCGCAAAGCCATAGTAGGTCACGGTGCCTTCCATCACGCAGAGTTGTCCGAAAACGCCTGCCGCTGTGTTGTGATGAGAGAGCAGTGCCGCCGGAACATTCTCTTTGGTGAAAAAGGGGGTAGAGCGTTTAACTTTCCAGTTTGCCGGGATGCGTAAGTGGGACATAAGACATCTCCCTGATGTGGTGATTAAAAGATGTATTTAATATACACCTTTTAATCACTGACAAACAACGCTTCGGGCAAAAAAAACGCTCCCGAAGGAGCGTGTGTATCAACGACCGAACAGGTCGCGTTTTTTAGGCTTAAATGCCTGGGCTATGACGACGGCTATCGCCACCACAAGGTAAGCGGCAAAGATCCCCAACAGCCATTGCGGCATCTCCAGCGTTAAAAACGACCACTGGCGCTCGGCGCAATCACCGGATGCCACAAACACCTGCGGCAGCCATTTACCCAACGGTAACCAGTCTGGAAAGCGCGCCATAAAGTCACAGGTCATGAACGGCGAGGGATGCAACTGAATCATCGTATGTTCATACGCCAGTTGTAGACCCCGCCAGGCGCTGTAAATCCAGATAACCATTGCCACGTATCGCAGCGGCGTTTTCGGCGCTATTGCGCCGACCAGACCCGCGCCCATCACGCCAAACAGGGCGCAACGTTCGTAAATACATAGCACGCAAGGTTTAAGTAACATGACGTGCTGGAACCACAGCGCCACCATTTCCAGCGCCAGGGCGGTAAACGCCATCAGTAACCATGCGCCCCGACCCCGTGAGCACTGGTTTAAAAATCGCAACATAATAATTTCCCTGCAACATGCGTAGAGACCGCAGTGTAAACCAATTCAATTCGTGCGCCACTAGCGGGAAATGAAATAATGTGTAATTGGATAATTATCAGGCAAAAATCGGAGCCGGGCGGTGTATTGCCCGGCCAAACGTTACGAAAGCGTTGCTAACCATCCTGCCTGAGTCATCCATTCGGTGGCCGGCGCAAGAGTGAATTCGACGCACAGTAGCCCTATCAGGGTCAGTACGATAGTGTACGGTAACGCCATCCAGACCATACGGCCATAGGAGAGACGGATTAACGGCGCCAGCGCGGAGGTCAGCAGGAATAAGAATGCCGCCTGACCATTTGGCGTCGCTACCGATGGCAGGTTAGTACCGGTATTGATGGCCACGGCTAAAAGCTCAAACTGTTTTAAGCTGATAGCGCCGTTTTCCATTGCCGCCTTCGCTTCGTTGATATAAATGGTGCCGACAAAGACGTTATCTGAGATGGAGGACAACAGGCCGTTAAAGAGATAGAACAGCGTTAGCTGCGCGTGTTCAGAGGCTTGCAAGACGAACTGAATAATCGGCGCGAAAAGATGTTGATCGATAATAACCGCCACAATAGAGAAGAAAACGGTTAACAGCGCAGTAAACGGCAGCGACTCGGTAAACGCTTTGCCGATGGCGTGTTCATCGGTGACACCCGTTAACGCGGTGGTCAGAATAATGACCGACAGACCAATCAGTCCCACCTCCGCGAGATGGAGGGCGAGGGCGGTAACCAGCCAGACGCCAATAATCGCCTGGACTATTAGTTTAATTTTATCCTGGCGGGTGCGCTTCTTACGGCTTTGATCGTCGAATTGCTGCAAGACGTCGCGGACTTTTTCGGGCAACGTTTCGCCATAGCCAAACCAGCGCATTTTCTCGACCAGCATACAGGTTAACAGTCCACATACCAGTACCGGGACGGTGACAGGCGACATCCGTAAAAAGAAGTCGCCGAAATGCCAGCCAGCCGCTTTAGCGATGATCAGGTTTTGCGGCTCCCCGACCATGGTCATGACGCCGCCCAGCGCCGTCCCCACGCCTGCATGCATCATCAGACTACGCAAGAATCCGCGGAATTGCTCCAGCACCGTTTTGTAATGCGGATCGATATGGCTGTCGTCCAGCATATCGTTCTCTTCGCCGCGCGATGAGGCCACACGATGGTAAATCCCGTAAAAACCGACGGCGACGCTGATCACCACCGCAACGACGGTAAGCGCGTCAAGGAAAGCCGACAAGAATGCAGCGGCGACGCAAAAGGCCAGCGACAGAACCATCTTCGAGCGGATACTGAGTAACAGACGGGTAAAAATAAACAGCAATAACTGCTTCATAAAGTAGATGCCTGCCACCATAAACATCAGCAGCAGCAAGACTTCCAGGTTGGCGGCAACCTCTTCACGTACATGGGCGGCGCTGGTCATGCCGATGATAACGGCTTCAATGGCCAGTAACCCGCCGGGCAGCAGGGGGTAACACTTTAACGCCATCGCCAGAGTGAAGATAAACTCTGCCACCAGCAGCCAACCGGCAATAAAGGGATTAGCTAAGAAAATGAATGGGTTAACAATTAAAAAGACAAGTAGTGCCAGTTTGTACCAGTCGGGCGACTGGCCTAAAAAGTTGCGCCACATGGCGCGACCCCATGAGATCTCCATGAAATTTTTCCTTACCTAGAAAAATGAAATAGCGTTTTTATGTTTAAACACAGAGAGTAGCGAGCGCGACGAATGCAAGCAAGTCCTTAACGATATTGGCAGGCGATATCAGAAATGGTGCCTTGATCCCCTTTTTCTTCATTGCGTCCGCTATCAGGTGTTACGCCCGTCTGGTATGATGAGTCCAACTATGTTTTGCTGTGTAATGGAAATCTCACTATGGTCATTAAGGCGCAGAGCCCGGCGGGTTTCGCGGAAGAGTATATTATTGAAAGTATCTGGAATAACCGCTTTCCTCCTGGCACGATCTTACCGGCAGAACGAGAACTCTCCGAACTGATCGGCGTGACGCGCACGACATTACGCGAGGTGTTACAGCGGCTAGCGCGAGATGGCTGGCTGACCATTCAGCATGGCAAACCGACAAAGGTTAATAATTTTTGGGAAACGTCAGGGCTGAATATCCTTGAAACGCTGGCCCGCCTTGATCATGAAAGCGTTCCGCAACTGATTGACAATTTGTTGTCGGTGCGTACCAATATTTCTACTATCTTTATTCGTACCGCGTTGCGTCAACACCCGGATAAGGCGCAGGAAGTGCTGGCCACTGCCCACGAAGTGGCCGACCATGCCGATGCATTCGCCGATCTGGACTATAACATCTTTCGTGGTCTGGCATTTGCCTCCGGCAATCCTATTTACGGCTTGATCCTGAACGGCATGAAAGGGTTATACACCCGCATTGGTCGCCACTATTTCGCCAATCCGGAAGCGCGCAGTCTGGCACTGGGTTTCTATCATAAATTATCGTCGTTATGCGAACAGGGCGCGCACGACCAGGTGTATGAAACGGTGCGGCGTTATGGGCATGACAGCGGCGAGATTTGGCATCGGATGCAGAAAAATCTGCCCGGTGATTTAGCGATTCAGGGACGATAATCCCGCGATGCCCGGTAGACGCAAACACTACCGGGCAGCATCTCGATTACAGCGTGTTCATGCGCGGCGGACAACGCTCCAGCAGTTCTACGCTGCCATCCTCATTTTGTTGCTCCAGCATCACATCAAAGCCCCATAACCGATGCACATGTTTCAGCACCTCTTTGCGGCCTTTATCCAGCGGCGCGCGGTTATGCGGGATATAACGCAACGTCAGCGATCTGTCGCCGCGTAAATCCACATTCCAGACCTGAATATTCGGCTCCAGGTTGCTCAGGTTATACTGTGACGACAGTTTTGATCGAATCTCCCGATAACCTTCTTCGTTATGAATGGCGGAGATCTCCAGATAATTATGCCTGTCATCATCAAGTACCGTGAAGAAACGGAAATCACGCATCACTTTTGGCGACAGGAACTGGCTGATAAAGCTTTCATCTTTAAAATCGCGCATGGCGAAGTGCAGCGTTTCCAGCCAGTCGGAACCGGCAATATCCGGAAACCAGTATTTATCTTCATCCGTGGGCGACTGACAAATACGTTTGATATCCTGGAACATGGCAAAGCCGAGCGCATAGGGGTTAATTCCGCTATACCAGGGGCTATTATAGGGTGGCTGAAATACGACATTGGTATGGCTGTGTAAAAACTCCAGCATAAAGCGTTCCGTCACTTTGCCTTCATCATACAGATGGTTCAGGATGGTGTAGTGCCAGAAGGTCGCCCAGCCCTCGTTCATGACCTGCGTCTGTTTCTGCGGATAAAAATACTGGCTGACTTTACGCACGATGCGCAGAATTTCGCGCTGCCACGGCTCGAGCAACGGGGCGTTTTTCTCCATAAAATAGAGCAGGTTTTCCTGCGGTTCAGCGGGAAAGCGGCGTGCTTCGGCGACAGTTTTTTCTTCCTCGCGTTTTGGCAGCGTGCGCCACAGCATATTCACCTGGCTTTGTAGATACTCCTCCCGGCTTTTTTGTCGCGCTTTCTCTTCCTGCAACGAGATTTTCTGCGGGCGCTTATAGCGATCGACGCCGTAATTCATCAGCGCGTGGCAGGAGTCGAGCAGTTTTTCTACTTCATCCACTCCGTAGCGTTCTTCACAGCGGGTAATGTAATTTCGGGCGAAAATCAGGTAGTCGACGATAGAGCTGGCATCCGTCCAGCTCCGGAAGAGATAATTATTTTTAAAAAAGGAGTTGTGGCCGTAACAGGCGTGCGCCATGACCAGCGCCTGCATGGTGATGGTGTTTTCTTCCATCAGGTAGGCAATGCAGGGATTAGAGTTGATCACAATTTCATAAGCCAGTCCTTGTTGACCATGCTTATACAGACGTTCCGTCTCAATGAACTTTTTGCCAAACGACCAGTGCGGATAGTTGATCGGCATCCCGACGCTGGAGTAGGCGTCCATCATCTGTTCGGAAGTGATGACTTCAATTTGGTGCGGGTAAGTATCCAGTTGGTAGAGTTTCGCCACGCGGTCTATCTCTGCCAGATAGACATCCAGCAGATCAAATGTCCAGTCGGGTCCATCGCTCAAACGTGTGGTGTCCTTGTTCATGGAATCAATCGTTGCCATTCGCGCACCCTCATTGTTGGCGACGCTCTCTGTATGGAGCGCCTCCTTTCAAGCATAGAACACCATGTTAAAAAACGACTTGATCGTGAAAACTTTTCTTTGCGATTTCCTCCACTCTGAACGGCAAAAAAACGGGTATTGGCATCATTTTATGCTGTATAGCCATGCCGCGTAGCAGGAGATCCCAAACCAGTGGGATCGCTTGTCTTTAGGGTATATGTGAAGCACGTCACCATAAAAAAGTCATATGTTGAATAATATTTTCATCTGGGTTATCAAGATGTAATCAGAAGATTGTTCTTTTACTATTAACGGAGTGGCTATGCGAGTTGTCATCCTGGGGAGTGGCGTAGTTGGCGTGACCAGCGCCTGGTATTTGAGTCAGGCGGGGCATGATGTCACCGTCATCGATCGCGAATCCGGCCCGGCGCAAGAAACCAGCGCGGCGAATGCCGGACAAATTTCACCGGGATATGCGGCGCCCTGGGCGGCCCCTGGCGTACCGCTGAAGGCGATAAAATGGATGTTCCAGCGCCATGCGCCGCTGGCGGTGCGTCTGGATGGCACCCCGTTTCAACTGAAGTGGATGTGGCAAATGCTGCGTAACTGCGATACCCGGCATTATATGGAAAATAAAGGCCGCATGGTGCGTCTGGCGGAATATAGTCGCGACTGTCTGAAAACGCTACGCGCCGCGACCGGTATCGAATATGAAGGCCGCCAGGGGGGAACGCTGCAACTCTTCCGCACCGCGCAACAGTATGAGAACGCCACCCGTGATATCGCCGTGCTGGAAGATGCCGGGGTGCCGTATCAGCTCCTGGAAGCCAGCCGACTGGCGGAAGTTGAACCCGCTCTGGCTGAGGTTGCGCATAAATTAACCGGCGGACTGCGCTTACCGAATGATGAAACCGGGGACTGTCAGCTCTTTACCCAGCGTCTGGCGCGCATGGCGGAGCAGGCGGGCGTAACCTTTCGCTTTAATACTCCCGTGGAAAAATTACTGTACGAAAATGATCAGATTTACGGCGTGAAATGCGCCGATGAGATCATTAAAGCAGATGCGTATGTCATGGCGTTTGGATCGTATTCGACGGCGATGCTTAAAGGCATTGTTGATATCCCGGTGTATCCGCTGAAAGGCTATTCATTAACCATCCCAATCGTCGAGCCAGACGGCGCGCCGGTATCGACGATTCTTGATGAAACCTACAAAATCGCTATTACGCGTTTTGATAAGCGTATTCGCGTGGGGGGAATGGCGGAAATCGTGGGCTTTAATACCGACTTACTGCAACCACGCCGCGAGACGCTGGAGATGGTTGTGCGCGATCTTTTTCCGCGCGGCGGTCATATTGAGCAGGCCACATTCTGGACCGGCCTGCGCCCCATGACGCCGGACGGCACGCCGGTAGTAGGACGCACCCGTTATAAAAATCTGTGGCTTAATACTGGACACGGTACCTTAGGCTGGACGATGGCCTGCGGTTCAGGCCAGTTGTTAAGCGATATCTTGTCGGGTCGTACGCCAGCGATACCCTACGACGATCTGAGCGTGGCGCGATACCGTTCCGATTTTACGCCCACCCGCCCGCAACGTTTGCATAGCGCGCATAACTGATAAAGGAAGTGAAATGACCCGCCCTATACAGGCCAGCCTTGATTTACAGGTAATGAAACAAAATTTGGCTATTGTGCGCCGGGCGGCCCCAGAGGCGCGCGTCTGGTCGGTAGTGAAAGCCAACGCCTACGGCCACGGTATTGAACGCGTCTGGAGCGCGCTGGGCGCCACAGATGGTTTCGCTATGCTCAACCTTGAAGAGGCGATTACCCTGCGTGAGCGCGGGTGGAAAGGGCCGATATTAATGCTGGAGGGGTTTTTCCATGCGCAAGACCTGGAGGCGTATGACACTTATCGGCTGACCACCTGCATCCACAGTAACTGGCAGTTGAAAGCGCTGCAAAATGCGCGGCTTAACGCGCCGCTGGATATCTATGTCAAAGTCAACAGCGGCATGAACCGACTCGGTTTTCAGCCTGAGCGGGCGCAGACCGTCTGGCAGCAATTGCGGGCAATGCGCAATGTCGGTGAAATGACCCTGATGTCACATTTTGCTCAGGCCGATCATCCGGAAGGTATCGGGGAGGCGATGAGGCGTATTGCGCTGGCGACGGAAGGCCTTCAATGTTCATACTCGTTATCAAATTCGGCAGCGACGCTGTGGCATCCCCAGGCGCATTATGACTGGGTCAGGCCGGGCATTATTTTGTACGGCGCGTCGCCGTCAGGACAATGGCGGGATATTGCCGATACCGGGCTAAAACCCGTGATGACGCTGAGTAGCGAAATTATTGGCGTGCAGACGCTGAGCGCGGGTGAAAGAGTAGGCTATGGCGGAGGGTATTCTGTGACTCAGGAACAACGCATTGGCATCGTCGCGGCGGGTTATGCCGATGGCTATCCACGCCATGCGCCGACCGGGACGCCTGTGCTGGTGGACGGTATCCGTACCAGAACAGTAGGCACCGTTTCAATGGATATGCTGGCGGTGGATTTGACGCCGTGTCCGCAGGCGGGAATCGGCACGCCGGTTGAATTATGGGGCAAAGAAATTAAGGTCGATGATGTCGCCTCTGCGGCAGGCACGCTGGGCTATGAGCTACTGTGCGCCGTAGCGCCGCGCGTGCCGTTTGTGACAACGTAACCTAACTCAGGCTAAGGCGTCGACCGGTCCACCGGGGGCGGGTCGACGTTGTCCGGCGACCTTATTCTGCTTCGTCTTCGGCGACGCGTACCCCAATCTTGCGTACCACGTTATCTTCTTTTTCAGCTACCGTCCAAATCATGCCGCCAAACTCCACCTGATCGCCAACGACCGGCGCAGCACCCAGCAGCTGCTGTATGATTTCACCCAGAGTTTGTTGTTTATCCCGGTATTCCGTTCCTTCTTCCAGCCCGTAGATAAGCGCCACGTCGGCGAATTTCGCATTCGCTTCGAGGATAAAATCGCCAAAGAAACGCTGATCTAACGAAACCGGCGGCGACTGGCTAAACAATTTGCCCAGCGCTGGCAGATCGCGCTCCCGGCCAATCACGCAGAGTACGTCGCCTTCCTGCAGGCGAGTGCTACCCGTGGGGTGAAACAGTTCATTATTGCGAAATAGCGCGGCAATGCGGGTTTCGTTCGGCATATGCAGGTCGCGCAACGCCGCGCCGACGCACCATTTGTCGGCGCTCAACTGATAGATGAATTGCTCCCACGGATTATCAGGATGGATGTCAAGCCCCACGCGCGATACTGGCCAGCCAACCGGAGGCACGACCACTTTGGCTCTTTTCGCCGCCCATGACAGCGATGTTCCCTGCAGGAGCAGCGACACCAGTACCACAAAGAAAGCGACATTAAAGAACAGGCGAGCGTTTTCAAGCCCGGCCATCATCGGGAAAACGGCGAGAATAATCGGCACCGCACCGCGCAGTCCGACCCAACTGATGAAAATGCGCTCCCGAAGATTGAAGCCGCGAAATGGCAGCAGGCCGGTAAACACCGACAGCGGGCGGGCGAAGAAAATCATCCAGATAGAGAGAATAAGCGCAGGGACGGCAATCGGCCACAGATCGGAAGGCGTCACCAGCAGCCCCAGGACCAGGAACATCGCGATCTGCGCCAGCCAGGCCAGTCCGTCAAAGTTTTGCAGGATGCCGTAACGGTTGCGAATCGGGCGGTTTCCTAACAGGAATCCGCACAGATAGACCGCGAGAATGCCGCTGCCTTCAAGCGCGGTCGTCAAGGCAAAAATCAGAATACCGCCGCTGAGCGCCAGCATCGGATACAGGCCGCTGGGCAGAGAAATACGGTTGATCATCTGCTGTAGCAGGTAACCGCCGCCCAGGCCAAAAACAATACCAAGACCGAACTGCTGGATAATATGGACGGCAAACATCCAGTCCAGGCCGGTTTCATGTTTCTGGATCATCTCAATTAATGTAATGGTCAGAAAAACGGCCATCGGGTCGTTACTTCCCGATTCGATCTCCAGCGTGGAGCCTACACGTTCGTTTAGCCCTTTGCCGCCAAGCAGAGAAAAGACCGCTGCGGCGTCAGTGGAACCGACTATCGCGCCGATAAGCAGACCTTCGATAAGATCCAGATGAAACAGCCAGGCGGCCATCATACCTGTTAACCCCGACGTGATCAGTACGCCGAGCGTCGCCAGCGACAGCGCGGGGCCCAGCGCTACCCGGAAAGAGCTGGCCTGGGTGCGCATGCCGCCATCGAGTAAAATAATCGCCAGCGCCAGGTTACTGACCATATAAGCGAAAGGATAATTATCGAAAGGAATACCGCCAATGCCATCCACACCCGCTAACATCCCAATGGCGAGGAAAATGACCAGAATCGGGATACCCAGTCGCGATGAGAATGAACTTAACAGGATACTGCTGGTTACAAGGATGGAACCTAAAATAAATAGACTAATAATTGTTGCAGCATCCAACGTTTTATATCTCCTGACTCACACGACTTCGTATTATTTAACATTAACATAATAACGGCCAGGGCAGCGTTTTACTTAGCCTGTCGGGGACTTTTTTTACAATTGCAGCGTAGGATGTCCAGATAAAGTGAGTTGAGTCCCCTGGCGCGTATTTTTAAGCGTCGCGTTTGCCCCGATAGGGAGCGTTACCGTACGCTGTTCATGCCCGAAGTCGAGACCGGTAATCAGCGGAACGGACAGACGGGAACGTAAAAACGCGTAGACGCTCTCCAGAGAATAGCCGGCGTCATACTCGTTGGGCGCCGCGCCGCTAAAGCTGCCGAGAACGATGGCGCTCTGACGGTTTAGAATTCCGGCGTACTCCAGTTGCAAAAGCATACGCTCCACCCGGAAAGGATGCTCATTGACATCTTCCAGCACTAAAATTCCTTTATCGATAGTCGGCATCCAGGGCGTACCGATAAGGGAAATCAACATCGCCAGATTTCCGCCCCATAAGGTGCCCTGTACGTCGCACTGAGGGCCGTCGCCTTGCCACTCTACGGTAAATTGCGCCTTGCGTAGCGCCAGCCAGAAATGTTGCTCGGTGAACGTATTCAGCGTTTCGGCGCCAAAATTTGCCGCCAGCATAGGACCGCTAAAGGTGATGACATTGGCCTGCGCCAGGAGTCCAGCCTGAATCGCCGTAAAATCGCTATGACCGCAAATCAGTAAGGGATCGCGCTGTTGCCGGGAGGCGAGCGCCTGCCAGTCGATACGATCCAGCAAGCGGCTGGCGCCATAGCCGCCGCGAACCGGCATGACGATCGTATCCGGCGAAGTTAGCGAGGCCAGCGAATTAACATCGGCCAGCCGTTCCGCGTCCGTACCGGCAAAACGCTGATAGCGGCGACGAATCACCTCGTCATTCTCCACCTGATGACCCGCGTCAGTCAGGCGCTGAACGCCGCGTAACGCGGCCTGTTGGTTAATACAGTAGCCCGAGGGGGCGATTAAATGAAACAGAGACATGGTAATTCCTTGCTGACAATAGAATGCAAATGTATATCATGCCGCATATATTAGGCGATGTCCCTCGTTGTGCGACGTTTCTGGATGCGTACCAGGGAGGCAACCTAAGTACCTGGCCGGGGCGGTATGACCTCTTCGGCAGATAAGTTACGGCTATAAGGATAGATGACGTGAAATTAAGATGGTTTGCTTTTTTGGTAGTAATACTGGCTGGCTGTAGCTCAAAACAGGATTACAGGAATCCACCGTGGAATGCCGAAGTGCCTGTAAAGCGTGCGATGCAGTGGATGCCCATCAGTGAAAAAGCCGGGGCGGCATGGGGGGTTGATCCGCATTTAATCACCGCGATTATCGCCATTGAATCCGGCGGCAACCCTAACGCGGTCAGTAAGTCCAATGCGATTGGCCTGATGCAGTTAAAGGCGTCGACCTCCGGGCGCGACGTTTACCGTCGTATGGGCTGGCGTGGCGAACCGACCACCAGCGAGCTGAAAAACCCTGAGCGTAACATCTCAATGGGCGCGGCGTATCTGAGCATTCTGGAAAATGGGCCGCTGGCCGGCATCAAAGATCCGCAGGTGATGCAATATGCGCTGGTCGTCTCTTATGCTAACGGCGCAGGCGCGTTATTGCGTACTTTTTCATCCGACAGGAAGAAGGCGATAGAAAAAATTAACGATCTGGATGCGGACGAGTTTTTTGAGCATGTTGTTGATAATCATCCCGCGCCGCAGGCGCCGCGCTATATCTGGAAGCTTCAGCAGGCGCTGGACGCCATGTAGTTTAGCGTGAAGATTATTCTCGCACTTTATTCGCTCTTTCTCGGGCCTCGCGCTCAAGCGAAAAAATAATCCGCTGCAACTCCCGCTCCACCGCCGGGCTAACGTTAAGGAAACGAAAGCTCAGGCGGGGAGTGGTGATCGTTTCATTTTTCCCATCAATCACCTTACGCTCGCTGATGGCGATAAGCTGGGCGTCAACGTGAAAAATCCCCCATTGCCCCATGTTCAGTTCAACCTGCGAAAAGCGCGCGCCTTCTGTTAGCCCGTCGGGGATGGCGGATTCCAGTAGCGCGCCCATGCCGCCCAGGGAAAGATCAAACAGGCGAAAACGTAACGTACGGGTGTCCGGTAGCGTGGTGACGCCGTAATAAGGCGGATACAGCGGCGCGCCAATGCGAAAATACTCCCGGCGCTGGACAAACCACAGTGACGACGGCAGGGGCGTGATAAAGGCCGGCAGCCGCTGATATTCGCCTGTAACGAGTTGCGGCAACGTGAACTCGACTTTTGCGCCCTGCGTTTCTGCGATAATGGCTACCTGCCCGGCACGTAATACGGCGCTATTTTCGTATTCCTGGCTGCCGTAATCCACGATGAGTTTTTCCGGGTCTACCGCCAAAATTTTACTAATGAATTGACCATGCGCCCATGAAATACGCAGTGGAACCTGATTTTTATTTAAATCCCGTAGCACGCCTAATATCGCTAATGGATTTTTTTTCAGGAACTGCTCATTGTAACCACTCACACGAAATAACCCCTGATACGCAGACTATCGTTGGGTTATCGGCATCGGTAGAAAGAACTTAATAGCGATAAATAAATTTTTATGTCCGCGAGATAAATCAGTGTTCAGAAATGCGACGCTCGACTTTGCCTATACTTAAAACGTTTTTACTGGAAAGAGGGTTCGCAAATGGGAATTATCGCCTGGATTGTTTTTGGTTTGATTGCCGGCGTTATCGCCAAATTGCTTATGCCGGGGCGCGATGGCGGGGGATTTATCCTGACCTGTATTCTCGGTATCGTCGGGGCGGTCGTTGGCGGATGGCTGGCGACGATGTTTGGTATTGGCGGCAGTATCAGCGGCTTTAATCTGCACAGTTTCCTGGTCGCCGTGGTGGGCGCGATCGTGGTGCTGGTGATTTTCCGCCTTCTGCGACGCGGTTAACCGCTGCAAAACGTTTAAGCGTTGACCCGGTCAGCGCCGGGTCAACCTACTATAAACACGCGTTACTGCGTCGCTGCAGACGGCGTTTTTGTCGGCGTTGCGCTTAACGATGCCGGACGAGTAGACGGTACGCTATCGCACGGTTTTTCCTGCGAACAAATCAGATCGAGCATTTTCAGCGTCACGCCGTTGGTCCAGCCAAAGCCGTCCTGAAGGGGATATTCGCCGCCGCCACCGCCGGTTCCGGTACTGCTGACGTCATATTTTTCGACCAGTTTTTTCTCGCGATCGTAGGTGTGCTGCACATTGGTTAAAAAGCGCCAGGTGACTTCCATTGCCACGTCATCCTGCCCATAATTTTGCAATCCTTCGGCAGCGACCCATTGTAACGGCGCCCAGCCATTTGGCGCATCCCACTGCTGTCCGCTTTTAACCGAGGTGGTAGCCAGCCCGCCAGGCTGTAGCAGATGCGCCTGGGCCGCCGCTGCCACTTTCGCGGCGCGATCTTTCGCGGCGGCGTTTACATAGAGCGGGAACAGCGCGGCAGCGGTGAGTTGGTCACGGATTTTATTGTTCTGCAGATCGTAGTCGGCATACCAACCCTCTTTGTTATTCCACAGATGCATTTCAATGGCTTTTTGCCGCGCGTTGGCCAGCGCGTCATATTGCGAGGCTTTGGCCCGATCGCCCGCCGCAGCGCTGGCGCGGGCGAGGGTTTTCTCCAGCTGATACAGCAGAGCGTTAAGATCGACAGGGACAATCGTGGTGGTACGAATGGTACTGAGCTGCTGCGGATTATCCATCCAGCGGGAGCTGAAATCCCAGCCGGAGGCGGCGGCAGAGCGGAGGTCCCGATAGATCTCCGTTGCCGGGCGGTTGGGGTTGCTTTTGGCGGTAGCGATATCTTCAACCCAGGATTCAGGGCGGGGCGTATCCCGATCGTCCCAGTAGCGGTTGAGAACGCTACCGTCTTCCAGTTTGACGACGCGTTGGTTTTGTTGCCCTGGCTGCAATGTCTCAACGCCCTCCATCCAGTAGGCGTACTCTTTTTGCAGTTGCGGCAGGTATTCTTTCAGCGCATCGTCACCTTCATGTTGCGCCAGTAACTCAACCATAAACGCAAAGAAAGGCGGCTGCGAACGACTCAGGTAGTAGGTACGGTTGCCGTTAGGAATATGCCCCCAGGCGTCAATTTCGTAACCAAAGTTCGCCACCATATCCGCCACTTTATCCCAGTGCCCGCTTTCCGCCAGCCCCAGCATCGTAAAATAGCTGTCCCAGTAGTAAATCTCTCTGAATCGCCCACCCGGCACGACATAGGATTCAGGCAACGGCAAGAGCGAGTCCCACTTTTCGACGTTTTTAGTTGAACGGGTCAGCACCGGCCACAGGCCATCAATATGTTCACGCAATGACTGCCCGGCAGGTGGGACATATTTTTCACCCGCTTTCGGCAGGGTGAAGTTAACATCAACAAAATGACGCAAATCGAAGCCGGACTGGTTCCGCTGCATACGATAATCCGCAAGAATCATGAGCGGATCGCTATTAGGTATGGCGTCAGCAAAGGTTTTCTGGTCGGGGAAGAGTTTTGCATTCTGGACATCATTAAAGAGCGGGCCAAGCAAAATATCCGGCGGCTGCGGAGTTTCAGTGTCGGAAGACGGGTCTGCGGCAGTCGCCGAAAACGATGCAAACGTCAGCAGCGTCCCTGCCAGCGCCAGTTTTATGGCTTTCTGCAGTAGAACAGAACGGCGAATCTCTGGGGGTATCATCAAGTTATCTCCTTAGCGGTGAGCCAAAGCCAACGGCATTTACCATGACAAAACCTTAGTCTACGATGACCAGATACGCGTGATTGAACCGCTATTTTGCGAACAAACAGACATTTTATTGAGACAGAATTTATCGGCGCGCGCGTGGAAAACGGGGGATACAGACAAAAAATCCACGCCGGGACGTGGATTTTAGCGCAATAACTTGTAGCCTTAACCCGGATAGATACCGCGATCTTTACGGGCCAACAGAATGCGCTCACAGGCGACAATATAGGCTGCGGTGCGCAGAGAACAGGATTTCTCAGCCGCTTTCTCCCAGACATGGACGATAGCGTCGGTCATGATTTTGTCCATGCGCGCGTTGATCTCTTCTTCGCTCCAGAAGAAGCTGGCCATATCTTGTACCCATTCGAAGTAGCTGACGGTTACGCCGCCTGCGTTACAGACCACGTCAGGCACCACAAGGATACCACGGCTGGCCAGAACATCATCAGCATCCGGATAGGTCGGGCCGTTAGCCCCTTCCAGCACCAGCTTACACGTCAGGGCTTCCGCGCGCTGACGAGTTATCTGGCCTTCAAGCGCCGCCGGGATCAGAATATCCATCTCCAGACGCCAGAACGCATCGCTGGCGATAGTTTCCGCGCCCGGGAAACCGGCTATCTGTTTGTGTTCTGTCTGCCATGCCGTGAGCGCCTTCATGTCAATACCGGTGGCGTTAAACAGCGTCGCGGTATGATCCTGAATCGCCACGACACGGGCGCCAGCGCCGGCAAACAGACGCGCGGCTTCGCTGCCGACGTTACCAAAACCCTGAACCGCAACGCGAGCGCCTTCAACGGCGATATTCGCCCGACGCGCGGCTTCCAGCCCGCTGACGAAAACGCCGCGTCCCGTCGCTTTTTCACGGCCCAGCGAACCGCCAAGATGGATAGGCTTACCGGTGACGATGCCAGTGACCGTCGTGCCATGATTCATGGAATACGTATCCATCATCCAGGCCATCACTTTACCGTTGGTGCCGACATCCGGCGCAGGAATATCTTTCTGCGGCCCGATGATAATGCCGATCTCGCTGGTATAGCGGCGGGTCAAACGCTCCAGTTCACCTTCCGACAGCGAGAACGGATCGACGCGGATGCCGCCTTTGGCGCCGCCGTATGGCAGGTTCAGCGCGGCACATTTGATGGTCATCCATGCTGACAGGGCCATCACTTCATTGAGATCAACGTCAGGATGGTAGCGAACACCGCCTTTACCCGGACCTCGGGAGAGGTTGTGCTGCACGCGATATCCTTCGAAATGACGAATAGTGCCATCATCCATTTGTACCGGAATATCGACGATCAGAGCGCGTTTTGGGTGGCGCAGAGTATCCACCCAGGGGGATAACTCGCCCAGATAAGGGGCCACACGCTCGATTTGTTGCAGGTAGGTATTCCAGGCAGATGTGCTGCTATCTGAAGCGTAAGATAACTTATCCATGATAAACCTTAGTGATAAAAGTAATATGTTCTTTAATTGACCGTGGTACATAGTAGATCACACCATGTAGCGATAAATTTAACACTTTTTTAAACAATTAACTCAGATCAAAAATGGCAGGCAGTTGGATTTTCGTTATGATTTTGGATGGGAAGTGGTTAACTATCCGCTATAAGAGGTGATATATTGCTAATTATGCAATTAATTGCTTAAATATGCGAAATATGTGCAAGGCGGCTATTTGTCATAATTATGACGCACCTCTAAAAGTAAACGTTATGATAACGACATGTATCAATGTTATGTCGTCCTGTCGGCGGGGAAACGTCTTCGCCAGGCGCGTAAAAAGATAAAAATAACCGGAGTCAGACGGCGCTGGCCCCGGTTTACCTCTTTATTGTTGACGCGACTCAAGCCATACCAGCGCCAGTGTCGACAGTGAGCACATCAGCAGAATGCCGACAAACCACAGTAAATACCACATCGCTTCCGCTCCCTAATAAAGTTCATGATCGTTGCGGCGGAGGGTCTCCAGGTTGATACGCCCCAACATTTTGTAATAGCTCCATAGCGTATAGAGCAGTACGATCGGCAGAAAAATCAGCACAATCACCAGCATGATTTCGAGCGTCATCTGGCTGGAGGTGCTGTCCCACACCGTCAGGCTGGAGAGAGGACTAACACTCGACGGCATCACAAAAGGAAATAGCGTTATTCCGGCGGTAAAGATGACGCAGGCCTGGGTCAGGGAAGCGAACAGAAATCCACGAATAGTCTGACCGCGAAGGCAGGCATAGAAAGCCAGAATCGGCAGGATCATACCGAGCAACGGGATGATGAGCAGTAGCGGCGAGCCTATAAAGTGGTTCATCCATGCGCCAGGGAGTATCGCCACGCCTTTTAAGAGTGGGTTGGAAGGACCATTGGCATCCTGCGTGAGTAAGACAAAGCCATCAACGCCGGCCCACAGCCAGTAACCGGCCAGCAGGAAGCAGATCACGATCAGCAGCGCGCTGTGGCGGGTGGCCGACAGAGCCCGTTGACGAATAACGCCCTCCGTTTTCAACTGTAACCAGACGCCTCCTTGCATAATCACCAACGACAGACTCAATAATCCACACAGTAGGGCAAAGGGCGAGAGTAACTGCCAAAAGGTGCCAAAATAGTCAACATGAAGCTGCGGCGTGAAGGCAAACGGCACGCCTAAAAACAGGTTGCCGAACGCGATACCGAATACGACTGGGGGAACCAGGCTGCCAATAACCAGACCGGTATCCCACAGCGCGCGCCAGCGGGCATTGGCGATTTTTCCCCGATAATCAAAGGCCAGCGGGCGAAAGAAGAGGGCACACAGCACCAGGATCATCGCCACATAAAAACCGGAAAACGCGGCGGCATAGACCCGTGGCCAGGCGGCGAATAATGCCCCGCCCGCGAGAATCAACCATACCTGGTTTCCTTCCCAGTGGGCGCCCACGCTATTGATCAACACCCGGCGTTCGTCATCGTTGCGCGCTATCAGCGGGAGCAGGCAACCGACACCCATATCAAACCCGTCAGTTACCATAAATGCCACCAGGATGACGCCGATCAGCAGCCACCAAATGAACCGCAACGTTTCATAATCCAACATGATTGTCTCCTTTATCCCTGTTGTTGCGCTTGTTGTTGATGTTGCATGGCGCTCGGCCCAAGACGCGCGTACTTCTGCATCAGATAGACTTCCGCGATTAAAAACAGGGTGTAAAGTCCGAGGATAAGCCCCATTGAGAAGGCCAACTGGCCCGGCGTCAGCGCGGAGTGAGCGTACCAGGTCGGCAGAATGTCCTGAATCGCCCAGGGCTGACGGCCAAACTCCGTCATAAACCAACCGGCTTCAATGGCAATCCACGGTAACGGCAGGCTCCACAGCGTCATACGCAATACCCAGCGATGCTGGTCGATACGCATTCGCAGCGTCTGTATCAACGCAATCAACATCACCACTAACAGCAGCGAACCGCAGCCGACCATAATACGGAAACTCCAGAACACCGGCGCCACCTGAGGAATAGCGCCACGCTGGGCCGCACGATACTGCTCCGGCGTCACATGGTTCATATCCGGGGCATATTTCGCCAGCAGAATGCCGTACCCCAGATCGCCCTCAACGGCGTGAAACGCATTCAGTACCTGCGGCGAGCGATTGCCTTGCGCTATCTCCTGCATGAGTAGCCAGGCCTCCCGGCCACGCTTCAGGCGCGGCAGAGCGTCGTCCATCAGGTTTTTTAACCCCGGAACCGGCGTATCCAGCGAATGGGTGGCCAGAATACCCAGCAGAGCAGGGATCTTCACGGCAAATGCATTACGCTCCTGTTCCTGCTGCGGCCAGGCAATCAGATGAAACGGCGCGGGCGCGGGTTCGGTTTGCCATTCGCCTTCCATCGCCGCCAGTTTCACCGGCTGAATTCGGGCGACTTCGTAGGCCGAACTGTCCCCCAGTTGCAGGGTTCCCAGAATGGCCAGGGTGCCGAATACTGAGCCGATAGCAAACGAGCGCAAGGCCACCTCACGCTCGCGGCCACGTAGCAGATACCAGGCGCTGATGGACATAATAAACATGGCGCCGGTGACATAACCGGACATGACGGTATGGACGAATTTCACCTGGCTCACCGGGTTAAAGACCAGATCGCTGAAGCTGCTCATTTCCATCCGTAACGTATCGATGTTGAAATGAGCGCCGGTAGGATACTGCATCCAGCCATTGGCATTCAGAATCCATAATGCTGAAATATTGGAGCCGAAGGCCACCAGCCAGGTGACCAGCAGGTGTTGGTATTTATTCAGCCGCTGCCAGCCGAAAAAGAACAGACCGACAAAAGTGGATTCGAGAAAAAAGGCCAGTAACGCTTCCATCGCCAGCGGCGCGCCGAAAATATCGCCCACATAGTTGGAATAGAGCGACCAGTTAGTCCCGAACTGAAACTCCATGGTCAGGCCGGTAGCCACACCGAGAGCAAAATTGATCCCGAAGAGCTTGCCCCAGAAACGCGTCATATCGCGGTAGACGGTTTTCCCCGTCACCACATAGATCGTCTCCATGACGGCCAGCAAAAAAATCAGCCCAAGCGTAAGAGGAACAAATAAAAAGTGATACAGCGCGGTCAGCGCAAACTGCCAGCGCGATAAGTCAATGACATCCCACATGCTAACTCCTGTAGGCAGAAAGAGAGTAAAAAGCTAATCAGTACCGGACACCGGTGACGTTCCTGTTGAGAGCGTTAGCGCGTCTCCAGCCATCGGCAGACTTCATCCAGGCGCTGGCGCGAATCGGCCAGATCTTCCGGGGCCGCCAGTACCAGCTCCGGCAAAGGACAAATCTCATAGCTATCGAGCAACGGCCCTTTAAGGGCGTCCAGACAGCGCACATGCCAGAGATGGCGCAATGCTGTGGCGTTGATTTGGCTTTCGCCATACCCGGAGATGCGAATCTGGATGTTCCCGTGTCCGCATAAACGCGCCAGAAAAAGACGATCGGCCTCGCTGAGCGGCAGTTGGGTCAAATTGATGCTGTGAGGTTGCAACGCCGGATCGCGTACGTGCGCCAATAACTCATGGGCCAGCGGCAGTCCATTCATCAGACCAGCGACAGGCGGAGGCAGCAGAGAGTCGTCAGGCAGCGTATCGGCGGTAGCCGCTTGCCATAATGTCAGGGGCGCGCTACCCGCTTCCAGACGATCCGTCAGCAGACGTCGGTTATGCAGATGGCGTACCCGCCACAGGCCGCAGAAGATGGTCTCCTGGATCTCGCTTTCACTCCCGTCCGGATGCTGAATGCGTACCGAGACTTCGCCTTCGCCCAATAGCGTATTGAGGAATGAGAGATCATCGGCATTCAGGGGAGATAACTCCCATCCCAGCACGTCGCCGACTTCCGGAATGCGCCGGGCAAGCTGACCTCGCAGATCGGTCAACAATGCCATCACCGCCGGGCTGTGAGCGCAGCGCTCCAGCGCCGCCATACTTGGGTCGCCATTGACCTGACAGGTGAGCGGTAAGGGATTCATCGAGAAACTGGCGTCATCAGGCTGCGTACCTGGCCCCAGCAGATGAAAAAAGGCGTTGCTCATTGTACTGTCTCCTGCGCTGCGGGAGTGTCAACCATCGAACGCATCAGCGTGAGCAGTTCAGCCCAGGGATGAATGCCGCTGAGCGCGCCGCGTAGCTCGCCGTCTGTAAAAACCAACGTCGCCGGAAACCGACGTACATTAAAGCGATCGCCGATAGCTTCGCTTTGTTCAAGGTCGGCCACCGCCACCTGCCAGTCAAACTGCGGGAACTCACGCAGGAGTTCGGCAATCATCACCGGGTTATCGCTGACTTCCGGCGTACGCCGCGGATCGCTACTTAACAGGATGACGCCATCTCCAACCCGTTTGATCCAGTCGTCTACCGTGGAAGCCTCTACCGGTTGCCATCCACGGGTTAACAGGCGTTGCCATAGCGCAGAGAACGGGGTGTCATTCGCCACTTCTTTTGCCCTCCAGACGTGTCTGATACTGACGTATGCGCACTCCCTCATAATTTTCCATCGACAGGCATTTATAGTTCAGGCAGCGTGCGACCTCGTTTGCCTGCGGTACGATCCCCCAGGCGGCCAGTTGCGCCAGGGCGGCCTGTTCCGCCGCCGGTAGCTGGTCGCGAGCTATTTCGCTCAGGCTACCGCCATAGTCGTCCAGTTGCGCCGGTTGCAGACCGACCAGCGCTATGTGACAGGGCAGATGCCCGCGGATGTCGGCCAGCGCCAGAACTTCGGAAAAACTGTTTTGATGCAGGCTCATTTTTTTGGCGCTGAGATACGCGGGGATTTTCTCGCCGGCATAGGTTCGCAGGCTGCCCGGCGCCAGGCCGTAATCGATCGCGTCAAGGAGCAGGAGATGGCTGGCTTGCTCAACATAACCTAACAGGTTTAGCCCTTGCGTACCGCCGTCCACAATTTCTACCTCTTCAGGCCAGTGATATCGGGCATACAAACGCTCCGCGACCCGGATACCGAATCCTTCATCGGCCCACAGCAGGTTTCCTAACCCCATCACCACTACGCGTTGCGCATTCATGAGGGCTCCTTGTCGTGCGGTTTGGGGAATTTGTGGCTGCGATAGCCATTGATCATGGTGGAGATCACCGTATCGTCGGACATAATGTCTTCCCGGATAGCAAGGTAAACGTGCCCGACGATGAAGGCGGCGATCAGCCACATGCCCAGTCGGTGCCAGCTGTGAATATCGATGGAGTTGCCGCCGGTCCAGTAGAAAAATTCAACCACATAGCGGAACGGCGCAAAGATGGCGTACTGGCTATGCTCGCCAAACAGAGCGAAACCGGTGAGGATCATAAATACCGACAACAGGAAATAGCCGAACATCGCGGCCTGCGCGACAGGGTTATGTCCGATGTCGCTCCCCGGTTTTTTCTCCAGAAACAGATACCAGCGGACCACGGAGAAAGCGCCTTGCCACCAACTGCGACGCCAGACCGGGACGATAAACAGCTCTCGCGAATAGCGGTTGCCGACACAGGCCCAATAAATCCGCCCCAGCAGTAACACGGTAAAGATCATCGCGGCGGCAAAGTGGATCAGCCGGATATAGCCCATGTAAAACAGATAGGTCGCCTCGCCACTCACCGAGGGCAGCGGTCGGCCAATAAAGTAGCCTGTTACCATCAGTACCAACATGCAGGCCACCGTTAGCCAGTGCCACAGGCGTACCGGCGCTTCAAACACATAGTGGCTGACGGCAGTATCACGCGCCTCCCCGACGCGTGGAGATAGCTTTCCAGTCATCGTTCTTTTCCTTAACGCTTAGCGTACCTGGACGGCAATCAGTTCGCTGCCGTCGTCGCCGAGCACGTGGGTTGAGCAGGCGAGGCAGGGGTCGAAGCTGTGCAGCGTCCTCAGGATTTCTAACGGTTGGTCGGGAATCGCCATTTGCGTTCCCATCAATGCCGCTTCATAGGCGCCGATCTGTTTTTTAGGATCGCGCGGGCTGGCGTTCCAGGTGGTGGGAACCACGCACTGATAGAGTTCAATCTTCTGATCGCGTATTGACGCCCAGTGTCCCAACGCTCCGCGAGGCGCTTCGGTAAAACCGATGCCGCGGCAGTGCTGCGGCCAACTGGCCGGTTCCCATTTCTCGGTATTGGCGGTGGCCAGGTCGCCGTTTTTCAGGTTGGTCATAAGCCTGTCGAAAAAATACTGCAGCTTACCGACGGCCCATTGCGCTTCGTGCGCGCGGCATAAAATACGGCCAAGCGTAGACTGGATACCGGAGAGCGGCAGTTTAAGGGCGGACATCATGCGATCTACCGACTCTATGGTGGCGGCATCCCCTTTGTGATACGCGATAAGCGTTCGGGCAAGCGGGCCGACTTCCATGGCATGACCCCGCCAGCGCGGCGCTTTAATCCAGGAGTAGCGTTCCTGCTCGTTGAGCTGCTGGATATGCGTATCGCTGCCTTTGACATCACCGGGGTTGTACCAGGGATCGGTAATGCCGTCAAAAGGATGACGCCCCAGCCGATCGTCCGGATAGCGGTACCAGGCGTGATCCACAAACTCCTGTATCTGCTGCGGATCGGCCAAATCTACCGGCATGACATTTTTAAAATCGCCATTGACCACCGCGCCGCCCGGCATTAACAGGCTTTGCTGGCTGAAGTCGTTGGCAATGTCCGGAAATGCGCCGTAGCTCAGCACGCATTTATCCGACAGACCGGTGCCAATTTGACTCCATGCTTTATTGAACTGGCCGATAGCCAGCGCGTCCGGAACCATCACGTTGTTAATGAAGTCGGCGGTGCGGGTGATGATCGACTGCACCAGGTTGAGGCGCTCCATATTGATAGCCCCGACCGCGCCGCTTTGATCGAGATTGATCGCGCACGGCATCCCGCCGACGATCCAGTTAGGATGGGGGTTCTTACCGCCAAATATGGTATGGATTTTGACGATCTCTCGCTGGAAGTCGAGGGCTTCAAGATAGTGGGCAAAACCCATCAGATTAGCCTCTGGCGACAGTTTGTACTGTGGATGTCCCCAATAGCCGTTACGGAATATCCCAAGCTGGCCGCCATCGACAAATTTCTTCAATCGATTTTGTACGTCAAAGAAGTAGCCCGGCGATGACATCGGCCAGGCGGAAAGGCTTTGCGCCAACTGCGAGGTGGCGCGCGGATCGGCTTTCAGCGCATTCAGAACATCAATCCAGTCCATACCGGCTAACTGATAAAAATGGACCAGATGATCGTGACACCACAACGTAGCCAGCATGATGTTACGTATAATATTGGCGTTATCCGGCACCTGGATACCAATCGCATCTTCGATAGCGTACACCGATGCCAGAGCATGTACCCCGGTACATACACCACAAATACGTTCAACAAACGCCCAGGCGTCACGCGGGTCACGGCCTTGCAGAATGATCTCCAGCCCGCGGAACATCGTGCCGCAGGAAACGGCATTGGTAATGACGTTTTGCTCATCAATGTTCACTTCGCAGCGCATATGCCCTTCGATGCGGGTAATCGGGTCCACGATCAGACGACGGCCGGCGTCGTTAACGGTATAACCCTGGGTTTGATACTGGTTACTCATGCCTGTTTATCCTCATTGTCCGGCTGTTGTTCGGCTTGCGCTAACTGTTGTTTGTGGCGTTTACGTTGGTTGAGCGCGCTGGCGACAGCGTGACCGCCAACGCCCGCCGCGACCACGCCCAGCGCGGTCAGCCCCACCGTATCGGCGGTTGAATGGGTACCCATCTGGGGAATATCCACCACGCGGCTATAAAACGAGCCGCGATCCCAGAAACCATTTTCTGAACATCCCAGACATCCGTGACCGGACTGGATAGGAAAGGAGACGCCGTCATTCCAGCGTGTGGAGGAGCAGGCGTTATAGGTGGTTGGCCCTTTACAGCCCATCTTGTACAGGCAGTATCCCTTGCGGGCGGCGGCGTCATCCCAGCTCTCGACAAATTCACCGGCGTCAAAATGGGCGCGACGGTAGCATTTATCGTGGATACGCTGACCGTAGAACATCAGTGGACGGCCCATGCGATCGAGTTCCGGCAGACGATCAAACGTCACCATATAGGTGATAATGGCGCTCATGACATCCGGGATTGGTGGACATCCAGGGACTTTCACGATCGGCTTGTCGGTGATCACTTTATCGATAGGCGTTGCCTGGGTCGGATTGGGGCGGGCGGCCTGGACGCAACCCCAGGAGGCGCAGTTTCCCCAGGCGATAATAGCGCTGGCGCCCGCGGCGGCTTTCTTCAGTTTTTCAATAAACGGGCGGCCGCCGCTGATACAGAACATTCCTTGCTCTCCTAACGGCGGATTGCCTTCCACCGCCAGAATGTATTTCCCGGCGTAGCGAGTGGTAATATCGTCAAAGACTTCTTCGGCCTGTGCGCCGGCGGCGGCCATCAGGGTGTCGTCATAATCAAGGGAAATCAGCGAGAGGATCACATCTTTGGCTAGCGGGTGCGAGGAACGGATAAAGGATTCGGTACAGCAGGTGCATTCCAGTCCATGAATCCAGACCACCGGAATCCGCGGTTTATTCTCCAGCGCCCAGGCGATCTTTGGCGTCATTCCGGCGCCCAGCCCCAGCGATGTGGCGGCAAGGCTACAGAATTTGAGAAAGCTGCGTCGGGTCACTCCCTTACGACGCATGGCTTGATAAAAGGTCTCCTCGTTATTCATAACGCGTATTTTTTCTCCTTTTTGCACCACGCTCCGCCAGGGGCATAAGGCGCTTTTGCGGGTCCGTTGACGTTCCGCCAGCAAGGTAAATCATTGTGTTACGCGCGAGCGCGGAAACGAGCCCGATTCACTTTGCACCGGCGTATACCGTCAGAAATAATGTGAAAAAAGCGTATCGGATTAATGATAAGAAACAATGTGAAGTGTGTGGGTATAGCTTATAGCGGTATATTTATACCCATTATCGATTTTTCGGCGAAAGGGCCGTGGCGGAGAAGGGCGGTTGAGCTTGTTCCAGGATGAGGTTTTCAGCGAGTGACCTCGGGTAGATTTAGCCTGGTCTCGCCATTTCAGGGATACGTAAGTTGATGCAAAAGGAGGGAGGATTTGATGTCATCGTTAAAAGAAGCATACTTCGTGATGATTTTTATATAAAATAATAGTGCTGGTTTTAAAGGAATGCAAAAAAGAGACCGTTTGAAAGAGGGCGTCCCATGAAAAATAACATCAGATTTGACTTGTCCGATTATTTGATTCATTTTTTTCGGGACGTTAATTTAGAGACCGGTAGCCATATTTATTTGCCTGAACACTGTGGTTTTAATAATCAGCACCACGCCTGTTTCATTGATGCTAAATATTTACTTCGATTATCTTTACGCAGTCATAAAATTTTCTCGTCCTGGTCATACCGAAATGGGCAACGAACCGTATATGGTGACTCCCCGGTGGTATGCTTTACAGATATGCCGATTGCAGCTTATTTAGAAACTGGTGTTCGCCGATTAGAACGAAATGAAAAAATCGGTTTATATGCAATCGTTTTACCTAAAGAGCAAATGTTTAATTATGGGGCAAGGCCAGTCATATATGGGTTGGATGAGCATAACAATGCTCGATGCTCGCAAGGCAGAAACGGGGAACGTATTCTTGATGAAACGGCTCTTCCTTTGATTGAACAATATAGATATGTTACTTATGTTCCAGGTAAGATTGACTGGACACATGAACGCGAATGGCGATGGCCATATCGTGGCGATATTAAAAGTTTCCTTAATCATATTAAAGAGTATGGTATTCCGGAAAACATTGAAAGCACCCCAGGGTTTGATTTTAAATCAAGCGAAATAAGTGGTGCGGGAATAATTGTCCCATTTGTAGAAGATATTCCTACCGTAGCTCACGATATTTTAACTTTAATTGACCGGGGTATCATTGGAAGAAATACTTTCAAATTCATTATAGCTGTAGAGAGTTTACAATCATGGACCCAGCTCTCGGAACCGGGCGCGTTACTGACTTGTATTAATGATAATACTTTCGGATTTGAATCTTTTTTTGATTTATCTGCATCTAAAGTAAAAAATTATGCTGATTCTATCAATGATTATGTAAATGAATTATACTCAAAAAAGATTTTCTAAATGATAGCTATGCAATGGAATTTGGAAATGCCTGGGTCTGGATTCATGATAACCAATCCCAGGTGGTACGGGCGTTACTGCAGGTTGGAATGATCGAGGTTAATAAAGAAGGGCGGTACTTATTAGATGTTAATTTGGCTTCTGTTGATTGGCCATTAAGAAGGAAACAAGCTTTCGCAAGTCATGTTGCGGGATGGCTCAAACATCGTTTTAATATCGAAGCGGGAGGGTATTCCGTTCAGGGAAAAGATGATTATGATGCCATCCCAGGTTATGAGACGCCGCTAAAGGATCAGCATCCTTTTTATAATCATACAGTGAATGTCGACTGGTAATTAAGAAAAGAACTTACCCTGTTAGATCTGCGTTAATTTAACGCATTGATTTTTATAGATGAATGAAAGGCATTAGAGTCTATTATAAAATAGACTGTAATTAAAATTGCACATCTGTCTGTTTTTGATATGTGTATTCCAACAACAGAGTCAGGCAGCTTGTGGACGAATTAAAATTCTGCGGCTCGCTACGAAAGTTGCTACAGCCCTTAAAAACTATAGGCGCTGTCGAATCGCTATGGACAGCCTTTGAGAAACGCAAAGTATTTCTGACGAAGGCAAGATTATTTATCCGGCGATCAAGGATGCGTCGAAAAATGGAGTGTGTTGCTCTGGAGTGCTGGCGAAGAACCGTTTTATTATCGGAGTTTGGTGACCGTCTGACGATCACCTTCAAGAAAGCAGGCAGTTACAGAGAATTACTAGTAACCTCTGATAACAGGCACTTTTCATACTCTTTTATGCATCATAAAATGCTGTCTGAACTTGTTAAGCTCTTTCCATAGCATTTGTAAAATAACTATTTTCAAGATATTGATACCAGTGCTCGAAAGATTCATCTTCACCTTTTGGTGCATAGCAATTACCATTCTTATAGAGTTGACCACCAATTAGATAGTGAGATACTCTTAATGTCAATATACCATTTTTAATAGAAAGACTATTTAGTTTTGATTTTTTGTTTCCTTCATCTATAAAATAAAAATAAACGTGGTGATTTGTTTTTGAAAGCTCAAGGAGTTTCTGAAAGGTATCCCTTTCTGGGTAGTGAGTACGAATTACTTCAATGATAATGTTTGGATAGGCTGAGCGGGGGAAAAATTTGTTTCTATCCCTTCCTCCAATATCGGGTTGAATATAAGAATCCTCATGAAATGCAATACGTGCGTCCTTTTCTTTATACCACCCAAAATCACTATCTTTCAGCGGACTAAAAATTACTTGCTCTTCATATGTTCGATTCTCTGCAAAAACATATGTAGAGAACTTAACAGCTTCAATATTTTTATTATTTAACTCATCATATAAATAATTTACGCAATTATCGTGAGTTGGATTATCTTCGGCTCTACCTAACCTTTTGCCGAAAGATGGATTTCCTACTCTTCTGAAATGGGGAGTAATCTCATTTCTTACAGGGACAACAATACAGTCATCTTCATTAAGAAGAGGTTCCTCCTTCATTCTTGGATATAAAGTATGGTCAAAGATATCGCATTCCGAATAGTCTCGGCCTGAGATTAGTCCTCTTGGCATATGTGCTCCTTAAGCTTAGATGTTTAAACCTTGTAATAAAATTTATCTGAAAAATTAAATGTTCTTTTATGATATATTATAATGAACATATGAAGTTTACCACAGGATATTACTGTAGCTTGATAATAATCAATATAATTATCGTTAATCCGCACTCAGTGGTGATTAGATTGCTTGAATTAATCTATTCTCAGCTTGCATAAAATTGATGAATAATATCAATCTGGATAGTTATAAATGATATCTTTAAAGTACTTTATGGTTTCGCAACGCTGTGATAGCTATTATGGTTGGTTGTTAAATTCGTGACCAAATTTTAATATTTACCAATGCTGATATGCGAAAATCGAATGAAGTTTCCCTTTCAACGGACAGTAAATTCTTCGGGGACCTAAAGAATGCAGGGGCGGACACCGTTTTGAAGCCTGTTAGAAGGCGCTTTTAGAAATCTACCGATACTGAAGTTCCTAATATTTATAATATGGGTGATAATGGTGGTAAAAATTCACCTCATAGATATTCCATTGATAGAAAATATCGTATCATTTTGGTGTAAATATACAATTCGTGAACATTATTCCCTAAATTATGTAGTCGTTGGTGGCGAGTCTATCTGTTCTGGAACCAGTCATTCAGACAATTCACTGCCATTTTGAAAACGTTAACTGTAGTGAGCTTCTGGATGCTCAGCTAATTTGAGTGGGCGGACTTATCATGTGTGAAAATAGCTGCTTATTGTACTCACTGGAATGCTCAGTTTTAGTCGCGTTTCTACGCTCTCATCTGAGATACTATAAAAGATAAAATCCACGCAATGGCGTGGATTTTATAGGGTTTTACCGCTGTCATGAGATTCAGCGAAACCTCATGAGGCAACAGAAACTAATTAGACGTTGAACAGGAAGTTCATTATATCGCCATCTTTAACGATGTAATCTTTGCCTTCCGCTCGCATCTTACCGGCTTCTTTCGCGCCTTGTTCACCTTTATACGTAATAAAGTCGTCAAAGGCGATAGTTTGGGCGCGGATAAAGCCTTTTTCGAAGTCGGTATGGATTTTACCTGCTGCCTGCGGCGCGGTTGCGCCAACCGGAATGGTCCATGCGCGAACTTCTTTCACCCCGGCGGTAAAGTAGGTCTGGAGGTTCAGCAGGCGATAACCTGCGCGAATAACGCGGTTCAGCCCCGGCTCTTCCAGACCCAGTTCAGCCATAAATTCGTCGCGCTCGTCATCATCCAGCTCAGCAATATCAGCTTCGACGGCGGCACACACCGGAACCACGACCGAACCTTCTTTCGCGGCGATTTCGCGAACCTGGTCCAGATACGGGTTATTTTCAAAACCGTCTTCATTGACGTTAGCGATATACATTGTCGGCTTCAGCGTCAGGAAGCTTAAATAACGGATAGCCGCTTTATCTTCGTCCGTTAGGTCCAGCGAACGCAGCATCCCCGCTTCGGCCAGGTGCGGCAGGCATTTTTCCAGCGCGGCCAGTTCCGCTTTGGCGTCTTTATCGCCGCCTTTGGCTTTCTTCTGTACGCGATGGATCGCGCGCTCGCAGGTATCGAGGTCAGCCAGCGCCAGTTCGGTATTGATAACATCAATATCTTCTGCCGGATTTACTTTACCCGCCACGTGGATGATATTGTCGTTCTCAAAGCAGCGAACCACGTGACCGATAGCTTCGGTTTCACGGATATTGGTCAGGAACTGGTTGCCCAACCCTTCGCCTTTGGACGCGCCTTTTACCAGACCGGCGATATCCACGAACTCCATCGTGGTTGGTAGAATGCGTTGCGGTTTAACAATCTCAGCCAACTGGTCCAGACGCGGATCGGGCATCGGCACGACACCGGTATTCGGTTCGATAGTGCAGAACGGAAAGTTTGCCGCTTCAATACCGGCTTTTGTCAGCGCGTTGAACAGGGTGGATTTCCCGACGTTGGGCAGACCGACGATACCGCATTTGAATCCCATGATTTAACTCACCTTAATATCTTAATAATCAACCTGTTATAGAAAACAGATTGCAGAAATGGAAATAACTTCGCCTATTATACACGGCGTGCGGCAAAAATGCCGCACATCACTGGTTATTGCGCCTTAAAGGTATGCAAACGGCTTGTTGCTTTGGCCAGACCCTCTTTGAACCACAATTCCGTACAGCGCGCCGCTTCGTCAATGGCCTCATCAATTAATTTTTGTTCAGAAACAGGGGGTTTACCCAGCACGAAACCAACAACTTTATTTTTATCGCCTGGATGACCAATTCCAACGCGTAAGCGGTGAAAGTTGGGATTATTGCCCAGCTTGCTGATGATGTCTTTCAGACCATTGTGGCCGCCGTGGCCGCCGCCAAGTTTAAATTTCGCCACGCCCGGAGGGAGATCCAGCTCGTCGTGAGCGACCAAAATTTCGTCCGGCTGAATACGGTAAAAACTGGCCATTGCACCAACTGCTTTACCACTGAGGTTCATGAACGTGGTGGGTACCAGCAGGCGAACATCTTCCCCTTCCAGCGTGATGCGTGAGGTATAGCCAAAGAATTTAGGCTCTTCACGCAACGGCGCGCGCAGGCGCTCCGCCAGTAAATCGACGTACCATGCGCCTGCATTGTGTCGCGTCGCGGCATATTCCGCACCGGGATTCGCCAGACCAACAATCAATTTAATTGCCACGTTTTTTGTCCTGAGTAGATCCATAACTGGCGCGTAGTTTACTGTCTGTCTGCCCGCTTGACAAAACACAGCGGCACTCTGAAGTAAATTAAATAATTTCCAGCATTGATTATTAAAAATGTAAACTGTTCAGTGTGTTATTTGTAAAGTTTTGTTAAATGAAACTTTACATTTGTGATCACAGCCGCACTTACAAATGGAAGTGTTGTCTATACTTTACACATAAAGTTTAGGGGGATTTCCTAAAAACAACCCAAAAGTTCCGGAGGTGACATATGAAACGCAAAAACGCTTCGTTATTCGGTAACGTGCTGATGGGGTTGGGGCTGGTCGTGATGGTTGTCGGCGTGGGTTACTCTATTTTAAACCAACTGCCGCAGTTTAATTTGCCGCAATTTTTTGCGCATGGCGCAATACTGAGCATTTTTGTCGGTGCAGTTCTTTGGCTGGCGGGGGCTCGTGTAGGGGGGCATGAGCAGGTGAGCGACAAATATTGGTGGGTACGTCACTATGACAAACGTTGCCGCCGTAGCGACAATCGTCGTCATAGCTAACCGGTTCAGGCCCGGTAAGCGTTATCGCCACCGGGCATTGTCCATTAACTGAGTAAATCCGCTAACGCCTCCGTCCTGTTCGGGAAGAAGGTCAGACGCCCAGGAATAGGTTTGATACCGGCACGCGCCATTGTGCGCAGCGGTTGGAACTCCAGATTACTGATACGCAATTCGCAACCCTCCGGCAGACGCTTCACAAAACGCTGAAAAGCATCAAGCCCGCCTGCATCCAGCACTGGTACTGCGTCCCATTTCAGAACGACGATACGTTTGCCCTTAATACGTGACTCAAGGTCAGTAAACAGCCCTTCCGCCGCGGCGAAAAAGAGCGGACCGATAACACGCAGCACCAGCACATCATCAGGCACATCGACATTGACCGGCGCAAGTCGAGTCATTCGCGCAATACGGCGCATAAACAGCAGGGAAGCAAGGACAATCCCCACGCTGATGGCGATGACCATATCAAACAGAACCGTTAATGACATGCACAGCAGCATAACGATGATGTCGTCTTTCGGCGCATGGCGTAACAGATCTACCACTTTATGGGCTTCACTCATATTCCATGCCACTATCAGCAGTAGCGCCGCCATCGCGGAAAGCGGCAGCCAGGAGAGTAGCGGGGCCAAGACCAGTAGCGCCAGAATGACCAGGATAGCGTGAATTACCGCCGAGATGGGAGAGGTCGCGCCAGCGCGGACGTTGGCGGCAGAGCGGGCAATCGCGGCGGTGGCGGTGATGCCGCCAAAGAACGGCGCGACCATATTCCCCAGTCCCTGGCCGATAAGTTCGCTGTTAGCTTTATGTTTGGTGCCGGTCATGCCGTCCAGCACGACGGCGCAGAGCAATGATTCGATTGCCCCCAGCATTGCCATCGAGAAGGCCGCTGGCAGCAGCGCGCGCAGTGAATCCCAGCTTAGCGTGAAATCGGAGCCAGGAAGACTCCACGGCAGCATCAGTTGCGGCAGGAGCTGCGGGATGCCGTTGCCCTGAGTGCCGTCAGCCAGAACATAATGGAACTGTGAGCCGATAGTCGCCACATTGCCGCCCAGCAGATTAACGATCCCCATCACGGCGCAACCAGCCAGCAGCGCGGGAAGATGTCCTGGCAGACGAATACCGAGACGCGGCCAGAAAATCAACGTTCCCAGCGTTACTACGCCAATGGCGGCATCGCCAATATTGACGGTGGGCAACGCCATAAACAGCGCGCCGACTTTCTGCAAATAGTGCTCTGGCACATGGGCCATCTGCAGACCAAGAAAATCTTTAATCTGCATGGTACCGATGGTAATACCAATCCCTGAGGTAAAACCCAACGTGACCGACACCGGGATATATTCAATCAATCGCCCCAGTCTCGCCAGGCCGAAAAGGATCAGGAAGAAGCCCGACATCAGCGTGGCGACCAGTAGGCCCGCCAGACCAAACTGTTGCGATACCGGATACAAAATCACCACAAACGCGGCGGTAGGGCCGGAAACGCTAAAGCGCGAGCCGCCGGTTAGCGCGATCACGATCCCGGCGACAGCGGAGGTATAGAGGCCATACTGCGGCGCAACGCCACTGCCAATTGCCAGCGCCATCGCCAGCGGGATAGCAATAATCCCGACGGTGATCCCGGCTATCACATCACGGGTGAACCGGGAGGCGGTATATTTTTCTTTCCAGCAAGCATCGATGAGAGCGCGGAAAGGCATCACATGTGAGGAAAATAATTTGTTCACAATAATGTTTCATCCATGAGCGCATCATCTGTCAACTAAATGGCAGGTGAAGGAGGCATAAGTCATACAAAAGGGTGTTACAGACAAAAAAACCCGCCGCAGCGGGTTTCAGAACCGGGTTCGATCAATGCTCGAACATGGCGGAAATCGATTCTTCGTTGCTGATACGGCGAATCGCTTCGGCCAGCATACCTGACAGGGTCAAAGTACGCACGTTCGGCAGCGCTTTGATTTCGTCGGTCAGCGGAATGGTGTCGCAGACAACGACTTCATCAATGACGGAGTTGCGCAGGTTGTTTGCCGCATTGCCTGAGAAGATCGGGTGCGTCGCGTAGGCAAACACGCGTTTAGCGCCACGTTCTTTCAATGCTTCTGCTGCTTTGCACAGAGTACCGCCGGTATCGATCATATCATCAACCAGCACGCAGTCACGGCCAGCGACGTCGCCGATGATGTGCATCACCTGAGAAACGTTCGCGCGCGGACGACGTTTATCAATGATAGCCATATCGGTATCGTTCAGCAGCTTAGCGATAGCGCGGGCACGAACCACGCCGCCAATATCCGGAGAAACCACGATCGGGTTATCCAGATTCAGTTGCAGCATATCTTCGAGCAGGATTGGGCTACCGAACACGTTATCAACCGGAACGTCAAAGAAGCCCTGGATCTGTTCAGCATGCAGATCTACGGTGAGAACGCGGTCAACGCCGACGCTGGACAGGAAGTCAGCGACAACTTTTGCGGTAATCGGCACACGGGCGGAACGTACGCGACGGTCCTGACGTGCATAGCCAAAGTAGGGGATAACGGCGGTGATACGACCTGCGGAAGCACGACGCAGGGCATCAACCATAACGACCAATTCCATCAGGTTGTCGTTGGTTGGGGCACAAGTGGACTGGATGATGAAAATATCACCACCGCGTACATTTTCGTTGATTTGTACGCTGACTTCGCCGTCGCTAAAGCGACCTACGGCGGCGTCGCCGAGAGAAGTGTACAGGCGGTTGGCAATACGTTGTGCTAGTTCCGGGGTGGCGTTACCAGCAAAAAGCTTCATATCAGGCACGAGAAGAACCTCAGGCATGCGTCCATTGGTGGAAAGAATCTGCCGAAAACTGTGCGGGCCAGGCAAAATCCTATCCAGGCGGTGTATTAAAGAGCGCGATGCAACGTCTGGAACAAGGTGACGTTGTCACCGAAGCTCAGCTTGCCCGGCTTACTCGTCTTCATTCACGTTTCATGTGCGCTGGTATCGATGCCTCACACCGGTCAAATACGGCATATATGACCGGCGATTCGTCATTTCGCCATCTTCCTGAAACCCGAATGCGTTAGAGTAACTCTCGATGCAATGGGGAGAGGTTGACACCCTTCGCCACAAAAGCATTGAGCCATTCCGGGGCTTGCTCAAGCACCTGGCGAGCACAAGACTCTGTATCGAATTCAGCAAAGACACAGGCCCCTGTCCCAGTCAGGCGCGACGGCGCGTATTCTAACAGCCAGGAAAGCGCCGCATCAACCTCGCGAAAACGTTTTCTTGCGATAACCTCGCAATCATTGCTGAATTCACATTTTAGTAACGTATCTATTGACCTTTTTGGCGTATTACGCGGCAATTGGGGATCTTTAAAGATAACCGGCGTCGGAATGCTTACGCCAGGGTGCGCGACCAGATACCATTTTTCCGGCGGATTCACCGGCGTTAATATTTCGCCTACGCCTTCGGCAAACGCGGCGTGGCCACGAACAAAGACCGGGACGTCGGCGCCGAGCGTCAGGCCGAGCGTCGCCAGTTCATCAATGGAAAGCCCGCATTGCCAAAGATGATTGAGCGCCACCAGAACGGTCGCGGCGTTAGACGAGCCGCCACCCAGACCGCCGCCCATGGGAAGGCGCTTCTCAATGCTGATATCCGCACCGCTTCCGGCGGGCAGGCGTCCACTCTCCGAGGCGACTTTCATCAACAGCCGCGCGGCGCGGACGATCAGATTGTCTTCATTTTCAACGCCGGTAACCGGCGTTAATAAATGGATTTCGCCATCGTGACGCGGTTCGATGTGGAGTGTGTCGCCATAATCCAGAAACTGAAACAGCGTCTGCAGCGTGTGGTAGCCGTCTGCACGCTGTCCGGTGATATATAAAAACAGGTTTAATTTTGCCGGAGAAGGCCAATGGGTCATCATTTCACAATCCAGTTATCCATTTTCAGCTTAATGCGCTGACTGCCGTCTGAAAGCTCCATATTGGCAGGCATGGCAGGCTGCGTTTTGCTGTCATAGCCACCGTAAACCACTTTCCAGTTTTTACCATCCTGGCGATAGTTCACTTCGCTCAGGCGATACTGGTCGTCCAGTTTGTAGTCGGTGGCATCGCCAGGCAGACCAAGGATCCACTGCCGCAGGCTGTTTAACGGAATCGGCATCCCGGTGAGTTTGCCGATCATCTCTTCGGCGTCATCGGCGGTATAACGCTGGCCTTTGTTATCCACCAACTGGACGTTGCCCGGCTGGGCGTTAAGCTCCAGCTCGGTGCTGCCCAATGGGTTGGTAAGCAGCAGACGGTAGCGATCCTGTCCGGTCTGTTGCCAGAAGAAGCGCGCATAGACTTTCTGATCATCTGAGATGTAAGCAAAGGCGCCGCGCGTCTGGTATTGATTCAGATGACGCACCTCTTGCTGATGCTGGCGCCACTGAGGGGAATCCGGGCTCTTGCCCGGGCCTTTATGCCCAGGAAGCGTACAGGCGGTGAGAACCAGGCTTGCTAACGGCAGTAGACGAATCAGGCGAAAATCGGGCAGGGTCATAGTGATGACGAATCCTTGTGATACGGTGCAATAATTGCCTGATGGCGTTACGCTTATCAGGCCTGAAAACTGAACCTGCAGGCTGTAAAAACGTTCGCGCCGCGATTCGGCAAATTTTTGCTATCGGTTACAGTTATAGCCTTTAATGCTAGCGCCGCCTGGTGACATCGTCTACTTTCAAGTTGTCTTAAATCATCAAATTAGCGAGCACTGCCAATTACTCCAAAAGGGGGCTCTCTCTTTTATTGACCACGCGCATCCTGTATGATGCAAGCAGACTAACCATATCAACGCTGGTACTACTCCCGCAGACATGACCCTTTTAGCGCTCGGTATTAACCATAAAACGGCACCTGTATCGCTGCGAGAACGCGTAACGTTTTCGCCGGACACGCTTGATCAGGCGCTGGACAGCCTGCTTGCGCAGCCAATGGTGCAGGGCGGGGTCGTGCTGTCAACCTGTAACCGTACAGAACTGTATTTGAGCGTGGAAGAGCAGGATAACCTGCAAGAAGCGCTGATCCGCTGGTTATGCGATTACCATAACCTGAATGAGGACGATCTGCGCAACAGTCTGTACTGGCATCAGGACAATGACGCCGTCAGCCACCTGATGCGCGTCGCCAGCGGTCTGGATTCACTGGTGCTGGGCGAACCGCAAATCCTCGGTCAGGTGAAAAAAGCGTTTGCGGATTCGCAAAAAGGCCACCTTAACGCCAGCGCGCTGGAGCGAATGTTTCAGAAGTCGTTTTCCGTCGCCAAGCGAGTGCGGACTGAAACCGATATCGGCGCCAGCGCCGTCTCCGTCGCGTTTGCCGCCTGTACGCTCGCCCGCCAAATCTTCGAATCGCTCTCGACGGTCACTGTACTGTTAGTTGGCGCGGGCGAAACTATTGAACTGGTGGCGCGTCACCTGCGCGAGCATAAAGTACAAAAGATGATTATCGCCAACCGAACCCGCGAGCGCGCGCAAGCCCTGGCGGATGAGGTTGGCGCTGAGGTTATCTCGCTCAGCGATATCGACGCCCGCTTGCAGGATGCCGATATTATCATCAGTTCGACCGCCAGCCCGCTGCCGATTATCGGTAAAGGCATGGTGGAGCGCGCATTAAAAAGCCGTCGCAACCAGCCGATGCTGCTGGTGGATATCGCCGTACCGCGCGACGTTGAGCCGGAAGTCGGCAAACTGGCGAACGCTTATCTTTATAGCGTCGATGATTTACAGAGCATCATTTCGCATAATCTGGCGCAGCGTCAGGCTGCGGCGGTAGAAGCGGAAACGATTGTTGAGCAGGAAGCCAGCGAGTTTATGGCCTGGCTACGCGCCCAGGGGGCTAGCGAGACCATTCGGGAATACCGTAGTCAGTCGGAGCAGATTCGTGACGAACTGACTACCAAAGCGCTGTCGGCCCTTCAACAGGGCGGCGATGCGCAAGCCATCTTGCAGGATCTGGCATGGAAACTGACCAACCGCCTGATTCATGCGCCAACGAAATCACTTCAACAGGCTGCCCGTGACGGGGATGACGAACGCCTGAATATTCTGCGCGACAGCCTCGGGCTGGAGTAGCAGCACACACCACACTTTTTTACAGGGTGAATTTACGCCTATGAAGCCTTCTATCGTTGCCAAACTGGAAGCCCTGCACGAACGCCATGAGGAAGTTCAGGCGTTGCTGGGCGATGCGGGAATTATCGCCGACCAGGACCGCTTTCGCGCATTGTCGCGCGAATATGCGCAATTAAGCGACGTTTCTCGCTGTTTTACGGACTGGCAACAGGTTCAGGACGATATCGAGACGGCTCAGATGATGCTCGACGATCCTGAAATGCGGGAAATGGCGCAGGAAGAACTGCGCGAAGCGAAAGAAAAAAGCGAACAACTGGAGCAACAGTTACAGGTACTGCTGCTGCCGAAAGATCCGGACGATGAACGAAACGCGTTCCTTGAGGTTCGCGCCGGCACAGGCGGCGACGAAGCCGCGCTGTTTGCCGGCGATCTGTTCCGCATGTACAGCCGTTATGCCGAAGCGCGCCGCTGGCGCGTGGAGATCATGAGCATGAGCGAAGGCGAGCATGGCGGTTATAAAGAGATCATCGCCAAAATCAGCGGCGACGGCGTGTATGGCCGACTGAAATTTGAGTCCGGCGGACACCGCGTACAGCGTGTTCCGGCGACCGAGTCGCAGGGGCGTATCCATACCTCCGCCTGTACCGTCGCCGTGATGCCGGAGCTGCCGGAAGCCGAGCTGCCGGATATTAACCCGGCGGATCTGCGCATTGATACGTTTCGTTCTTCCGGCGCGGGCGGTCAGCACGTTAACACCACCGACTCCGCTATCCGTATTACCCACTTGCCGACCGGCATCGTGGTGGAATGCCAGGACGAGCGTTCGCAGCATAAAAACAAAGCGAAAGCGCTTTCGGTGCTCGGGGCGCGCATTCACGCCGCCGAAACGGCAAAACGCCAGCAGGCCGAGGCGTCAACGCGCCGCAACCTGCTTGGCAGCGGCGATCGCAGCGATCGTAACCGGACCTATAATTTCCCGCAGGGGCGCGTGACCGATCATCGTATTAATCTGACGTTATATCGCCTTGATGAAACGATGGAAGGTAAGCTGGATATGCTGATTGAGCCGATTGTTCAGGAACACCAGGCTGACCTGTTAGCCGCCTTATCCGAGCAGGAATAATGGATTTTCAGCACTGGCTGCATGAGGCGGTAAACCAGCTCCGGGACAGCGACAGCCCCCGGCGCGACGCCGAGATCCTGCTAGAGTACGTTACGGGCAAGGGGCGGACGTATATCATGGCCTTTGGCGAAACGCCGCTTACCGACGTCCAGCAACAACAGCTCGCGGACCTGCTGCAGCGGCGTAAACAGGGCGAACCTATTGCGTACCTGACGGGCTTACGCGAATTCTGGTCGCTGCCGCTCTTCGTTTCTCCCGCCACGCTAATCCCGCGCCCGGATACCGAATGTCTGGTTGAACAGGCGTTGGCGCGATTGCCGGTAAAAACCTGTCGTATTCTGGATTTAGGCACCGGAACCGGCGCGATTGCGCTGGCGCTGGCCTGCGAGCGACCGGATTGCGAGGTGACTGCGGTCGATCGTATGCCTGATGCGGTTGCGCTGGCGATACGCAACGCGGAACATTTGGCTATCCGGAATGTGCGTATACTGCAAAGTTGTTGGTTCAGCGCGCTATCGGGGCAGCAGTTCGACATGATTGTCAGCAATCCGCCCTACATTGACGCGCAGGACCCGCACCTTAGCGAAGGCGATGTACGCTTTGAACCGCGCTCGGCGTTGGTGGCGGACGAAAACGGTATGGCGGATCTTACGCATATTATCGATAACGCCCGCCAGATGTTAACGCCCGGCGGCTTCCTGCTGCTGGAACACGGTTGGCAGCAGGGCGAAGCGGTAAGAGCGGTTTTCAGGCGGTCTGGTTACTCGGATGTAGAAACGTGTCGTGATTATGGTGGTAATGAACGCGTGACCTGCGGACGTTTTACGCCATGACAATTGCAATGTTGCTCACGCTTCATCTTATCTGTGTTGCGCTCTCCGTCAGTTTGTTTGTCGCTCGTTACTGGTGGCGCTATTGCGGCCATGCGTTGGCCGCCGCGCGCTGGACACGAATCGTGCCTCCCGTCATAGATACCCTGTTACTGCTTAGCGGTATTGGGTTAATCGTTAAAACGCACATCCTGCCATTCACGGAGTCGGGCTCATGGCTGACTGAAAAACTGTTTGGCGTTATCATCTACATCGTTTTGGGTTTTATTGCGCTTGATTATCGTCAGGCGCGCAGCCAGCAGGCGCGTTTTATCGCTTTCCCGCTGGCGCTGGTGGTGCTGTACATCATCATTAAACTCGCCACCACAAAAATACCGTTACTGGGGTAAGTCATGAGGTCGTTAGCTGATTTCGAATTTAACAATGCGCCGCTGTGTGATGGCATGATCCTGGCATCAGAGATGATTCGCCTGGATTTTCCCACGCAGTTTGTCTACGACGAACTGGAACGTCTGGTCAGTCTGGCGCAGGAAGAAATTAGCCAGCTCCTGTCTCAGGATGAGCAACTGGAAAAATTGCTGGCACTTTTTTACGGCGAGTGGGGGTTCACGGATTCCCGCGGCGTCTACCGTCTTTCTGATGCTTTATGGCTCGATAAAGTCCTGAAAAAACGCCAGGGGAGCGCGGTATCGTTGGGCGCTATTTTATTATGGATAGCAAACCGTCTTGATTTGCCGTTGGTGCCCGTTATCTTCCCAACGCAGTTGATTTTGCGTATTGAATCGCTGGAAGGGGAAATGTGGCTGATTAACCCGTTCAACGGTGAAACGCTTGATGAACATACTCTGGAAGTCTGGTTAAAAGGCAATATTAGTCCGGTCGCCGAGTTGTTTAATGAAGATTTGGACGAAGCGGATAACGCCGAAGTGATTCGTAAGCTACTGGATACGCTGAAATCCTCGCTGATGGAGGAACGGCAAATGGAGCTGGCGCTGCGCGTTAGCGAAGCATTGTTGCAATTTAACCCGGAAGATCCTTACGAAATCCGTGACCGCGGGTTGATCTACGCGCAGCTTGAGTGTGAACACGTTGCGCTGACTGATTTAAGCTACTTCGTTGAACAGTGTCCGGAAGACCCGATCAGCGAAATGATTCGTGCGCAGATCAACACCATTGCGCACAAGCAAATTGTTCTACATTAATTAACCGACATTTTACCTATAAGTGTAAGGCGATCCTATGAAACAAAAAGTGGTTAACATTGGCGACATTAAGGTGGCAAATGACCTGCCGTTTGTGCTGTTTGGCGGTATGAACGTGCTGGAGTCACGCGATCTGGCAATGCGCATTTGTGAGCACTACGTAACCGTTACCCAGAAGCTGGGTATTCCTTACGTGTTCAAGGCCTCTTTTGATAAAGCCAACCGTTCCTCTATTCACTCTTACCGTGGGCCGGGTCTGGAAGAAGGGATGAAAATCTTCCAGGAACTCAAGCAGACATTTGGCGTAAAAGTGATCACTGACGTCCATGAAGCCAGCCAGGCGCAGCCTGTTGCTGATGTGGTTGACGTGATTCAGCTCCCGGCGTTTCTGGCGCGCCAGACCGACCTGGTGGAAGCGATGGCGAAAACCGGCGCTGTGATTAACGTGAAAAAGCCGCAGTTCGTAAGCCCGGGTCAGATGGGCAATATCGTGGATAAGTTCCATGAGGGTGGTAACGATAAGGTGATTCTGTGCGATCGCGGCGCGAACTTCGGTTATGACAACCTGGTGGTGGATATGCTGGGCTTTAGCGTGATGAAAAAGGTCTCCGGCAACTCGCCAGTGATTTTCGACGTCACCCACGCGCTGCAATGCCGCGACCCATTTGGCGCCGCCTCTGGTGGTCGTCGAGGTCAGGTGACCGAGCTGGCGCGCGCCGGTATGGCTGTCGGTCTGGCGGGCCTGTTCCTGGAGTCGCATCCGGACCCGGCTAACGCGAAGTGCGACGGTCCTTCCGCGCTGCCGCTGGCGAAACTGGAGCAGTTCCTGACCCAGATAAAAGCGATTGATGATTTGGTGAAAAGCTTCGACGAGCTGGATACCGAGAACTGATTGCGGTTTTTAGCTTGTGTAGGCCGGATAAGATACTATCCGGCTTTTTTATATCAGGCAAAAATCGTCATCAGATAGGCGGCAAATAAAGCCAGATGCGCCGCGCCGTTTAGCACGTTGGTGCGTCCGGTAGAGAACGAAATATGGCACAGCACTAACGAGGCCACCATCACTACCATTTCCGGCGCGCCTAAACCAAATACCAGATCATTACCTGTCGCCCAGGCGATGAGCGTGACGACCGGCACGGTTAATGAAATCGTCGCCAACACCGATCCGAAGAACAGATTCATTGCCCGCTGAACCTGATTATTCAGTACCGCCTTCAGCGCACCCAGTCCTTCCGGCGAGAGAATTAACAGCGCGACCAGGAAACCGGTAAAGGCGACCGGGGCGTTCATGCTGGTCAGCAACGCCTCCAGCGGGCTGGCATTCATTTTGGTAACGGCAATGACCGCAATTAAATGAATGAGTAACCAGACCGTATGCCAACCGCTACTGTGCGCGGAGGGTTTACCGTGGTGTGGATTGTCATCATCGCCTTCATCTTCATGTTCATAGATAAATAAGCTCTGGTGCGTTTTGGTTTGAATCAACAAAAATACGCCGTACATCGCGGCGGAAATTAACGCGACCAATAATGCCTGACCGGTAGAGAAATTGGCTTGCGGCAATGCCATTGGAAAAACCAGCACAATAATCGCCAGCGGAAACAGCGCGATAAGATACTGCTTAATCCCAAATAAATTCATATATTGCGTTGCGAATTTACGCCCGCCCAACAACAACGAGAAACCGACCAGTCCCCCGGTGACAATCATAATAATAGAGTAGAGCGTATCGCGCATAAGCGTTGGCGCAGCATCGCCGGTAGCCATCAGCGCTGAAATTAAACTCACCTCAAGAATAACGACGGACAGGCTTAAAATAAGCGATCCATAGGGTTCGCCGAGTCGATGCGCTAATACATCGGCATGACGGACCACGCTAAATGCGCTGCTTAAAATACCAATAAGTGCAAGGATATTGATGCCAATAACCACTGGTAGTGACTGGCTGCTTCCCCAAAGGAACAGCACTACCAGCGCAAGAACCGGGAAAATAAGCGAAGTCTCCTTATGGCGGGTTTTCACCGCCTCACAGGCATGTGTCATGAGGGTCTCCCTTGTGCAGGTGTTAATATTTTGGAAAGAGTAAAGAAGGTAAAAATAGCAGAAATTTGTATTTTTTTAGTGGTTTTTTACGTAGTTTTACGGCGTAGACGATTTTTTTCTTTCAAGGTCAGTAAAACAACGATCTTGTTTTAACAGTGTTTAAATAACAAAAAGTTAATTTCCGTAAAAAGCAAAAATCCTCCTCGACTGGCGTAATAACGCATTGTTTACCACACTTAATGTTTTCCCTGAAGACGGAGGCGCTGATGCCGTATAAAGCCAAAAGTGATTTACCCGATAATGTGCGGAATGTTCTTCCAGCCCATGCCCAGGACATTTACAAAGAAGCCTTTAATAGCGCCTGGGAGCAATATAAAGATAAAGCCGATCGTCGTGATGACGCCAGCCGCGAGGAAACCGCACACAAAGTCGCCTGGGCGGCGGTTAAAAACGATTATGAAAAAGGCGAGGATGATAAATGGCATAAGAAAAAATAAACGCGGTATTACTCGCATGTTAGCCTGATTTTCTTGCTGGAAGTCTATCCTGACGCGGGAGCTTTTCCCGCGTACAGATTTAAAATGTCAGCACTTTGTCCGCCGCCAGCGTCCATTGCGCCAGCTCGACCAGCGTTCCGATTTCCACACCGTCAATCAGCGGCAGGGGAGTGATACCACGTCCGTCCGCACAGGTTTTGCATAATTTTACCGGTACGTTTTGCGCGGTCAGAATTTCCAGCATTTGCTGAATATTGTAGCCTTCGGCTGGTTTTTGACCGCGTAACCCTGCGGTTACGGCATCTGACATCAAAAACAGGCGTAAATCGAGATGGCTTTCCTGCTCGCGCAGCGCAATGGCCAGACGCAGGCTATTAAATAATGATTCGCTGCCGTAGGCGGCGCCGTTAGCGATAATGACGATATTTTGCATGGATAACCCTTCTCCTTGAGAAATTTTGTCGGCAATGGCGTTATGTTACCTCGGGAACCGGGTACCGCCAAATGCGTGGATAAAATCCCGGGACGCTCTGCGGAAAAAATAAGGATATTCCTGGAAGCACGAGAAAAGGCTGCAAAACCTGTCCGGACACGTTATGGTTTACTCTGATGCCATTCCTCTTATCTTTTGTTGTAGAAGTTGCCGACACGTTGAGCCGTATTGTTTTTCGTTCATTCTCACTCTCGCTTCTCTTGCTGGCTGCCAGCGGTACGATCCATGCGCAGGCGCAAGACCCTTTCACGCAAAACCGTCTGCCGGATTTAGGCATGATGCCGGAATCCCACGAAGGGGAAAAGCATTTTGCCGAGATGGCCAAAGCGTTTGGCGAAGCCAGCATGAAAAATAACGATCTGGATACCGGTGAACAGGCGCGGCAATTCGCTTTCGGACAGGTACGCGATGTGGTCAGCGAGCAGGTTAACCAGCAGCTTGAAAGCTGGCTATCAGCCTGGGGCAGCGCCAGCGTGGATATTAACGTCGATAACGAAGGTCATTTTAACGGCAGTCGCGGAAGCTGGTTTATCCCTTTACAGGATAAACAGCGCTATCTGACCTGGAGCCAGCTTGGTCTTACGCAACAGACTGACGGACTGGTAAGCAACGTTGGCATAGGACAGCGCTGGGCGCAGGATGGCTGGCTTCTTGGCTATAATACCTTTTACGATAATCTGCTGGATGAAAATCTGCAGCGCGCCGGCTTTGGCGCGGAGGCGTGGGGAGAATATTTGCGTTTATCCGCCAACTATTATCAGCCTTTTGCCGACTGGCAGACGCATACGGCGACCTTAGAACAGCGAATGGCGCGCGGATATGATATCAACGCGCAAGTGCGGCTGCCGTTTTACCAGCATATCAATACCAGCGTTAGTCTGGAGCAGTACTTTGGCGATAGCGTGGATCTGTTTGACTCCGGAACGGGGTATCACAATCCTGTCGCGTTAAAACTGGGTCTCAACTATACGCCAGTACCTTTGCTTACCGTGACCGCCCAGCACAAACAGGGCGAGAGCGGGGTCAGTCAGAATAACCTGGGACTGACGCTGAACTACCGCTTCGGCGTGCCGCTCAAAAAGCAGCTTGCCGCCAGTGAAGTGGCGCAAAGCCAGTCATTACGCGGTAGCCGCTATGATACGCCGCAACGTAACTCGCTGCCGACAATGGAGTATCGGCAGCGTAAAACGTTAACGGTTTTTCTGGCGACGCCGCCCTGGGATCTTACGCCTGGTGAGACGGTTGCGTTAAAATTGCAGGTGCGCAGCGTGCACGGTATTCGTCATTTGAGCTGGCAGGGCGATACACAGGCATTAAGTTTGACGGCAGGAACGGACACCCGCAGTACCGAGGGCTGGACAATCATTATGCCGGCCTGGGATCACCGCGAAGGCGCGGCAAATCGCTGGCGTTTATCGGTGGTGGTTGAAGATGAAAAAGGTCAGCGTGTCTCTTCCAATGAGATCACGCTCGCGCTGACTGAACCGTTTATCACGATGCCGGACGATAATCCGCATTGGCAACCGTTCCAGGAGCAATAATTAAAAGATGCGTTCCTGATGTACCCAGACGGCGGCCTCCACGCGCGATTTCAGCTTCATTTTCTTGAGCATATGTTTCACGTGCACTTTGACCGTACTTTCGGTGATATCCAGACGTCGGGCAATCATCTTATTCGGCAATCCCTGCGCGATGAGCTTCAGAATATCGCGCTCACGCGGGGTGAGTTGCGTTACATCGCGATCGGTGGTGGCGCGGTTGGCCCGCAGGCTGGCCGCCAGTACCGGCGTTAACGCTTCACTTAATACCATTTCGCCGGCGGCGGCCTGTTGTAACGCTTTGAGCAAGTCCTCCGGCTCCATGTCTTTCAACAGATAACCGTCCGCGCCGCGCTTTAGCGCCGTGACGACATCTTCTTCATGGTTGGATACGCTGAAAACGACAATACGTCCTGACAGCGCTTTTTCGCGTAATTTATCCAGCGTTTCGAGACCATTCATTCCCGGCATATTCAAATCAAGGAGGATCAGATCGGGATCGAGCGATTCCGCCAGGTCAATACCCTGCTCACCGTTGCTGGCTTCTCCGACCACGCTGATATCGGGCGCCATACTCACAAGCTGCTTTACACCCGTGCGTAGCATCGGATGGTCGTCAATTAACAGGATGGTTGCCGGTTCCTGATTATTCATGGGTATCTCCCTGGGTTTCTGTGAAGTTTGTTTCTGGAATAAAAGTAACAGTGACCTCTGTTCCGCCAGTCTCGCGTCGGCGTACCTGGCAATCGCCGCGCAAACTTTGCGCCCGATCGCGCATGATGATCATGCCGTAGTGATTACTGCGTTCGGCGTTTTCCGGGACGCCGCAGCCATTATCCTGCACTTTTAGTTTGACCTGTTTGCCACATTGCGTCACTGTCACCACCACATCGTCGGCATGAGAGTGTTTAAGGGCGTTGCTGAGGGCTTCCCTGGCAATTTGCAACAGGTGTATCGCCTGGTGTGAAGGCACCAGGCGGGGGGGAAGCTGATAATCCAGTTTTACCGTAAAGCCAAACCGGGCGCTGAACTCCTGGCAGCTTGCCTCCAGCGCCGGACGTAGCCCGGGTTCCGTCAACTGTAATCGGAAAGTGGTTAACAGTTCGCGCAGTTGCGCCCAGGAGCAGTTTAGCTCATTGCGAATTTGGCTGAGTAACTCACGGCTGCTTTCCGGTAACACGTCGCCCTGCATTTGCAGGCAGCTCACCTGCATCTTCATACAAGAGAGCGACTGGGCAATAGAATCATGCAGTTCGCGGGCAATGGTGGCACGCTCTTCCATGACAATCAACTGCTGCTGGCGCTCCTGATGCCTGTCGAGCGCCAGAGTCGCGGTAAGCTGTTCAACCAGCGTGTCCACCAACTGTTGCTGATCGTGGCTGAGATGGCGTCCATAGGGCAGCGTCGCCAGCAAAATACCGTATTGGGTGTGAGAGTCGGTGAGCCGCCATTTTAAGGTGGTGCCGCCGTTAATCATCGGCAGGGCGCTACGTGGGCAAAGGTGGCAGCCTTTATCATCGCAACTGATGTCCGACTGACAGGTAAATTCCTGGTGATTATCTTCATCTTCCAGGTCATAGACTCGCAGCTCAATATCATGCAACTGGGTTAAATTTTGCAGGCCATTCAGTACCGGTGAAAGACGCTCACATAGCGGAGCCTGTGAATGCAGTCGGCGGTTGGCTTGCCACAAAAACGAGAGAATCTGGTTTTTATGTTCCAGACCGGCTGTTTTTTCCTGTACGCGCTGTTCCAGTACCGCATAACTTTCGGCCAGTTCTTCAGACATATTATTGAGCGCAGAACCCAACGCGGCCATCTCATTGCGTCCACTGATATTGGCACGTTGGGTAAAGTCGCGCTGACTGACGGCGCGCGCCATTGATAATAACTGTTTCCAGGGCTGCAAAAGGCGAACACGTAGCCAGATAATCGTAAATACCAGCAATAGCGCCATAAAGATCGCCATTACCCGGTGAACTAATACCACGCGTTCGATACGCAATTCAGTAGTATGGTCGAACGACGTCACCAGGCGATCCAGGCCCGCCACAAAGCGCGTGACATCTTCTGCGACCGCGTGCGCGTTTTGCGCGTGCTGTAGTCCTGGCGAGAGTTCGTTATGCCAGTAATCCTGCAACGCTTTAAGCTGCTTTTGCTGCCCGTCTCGCTCAGCGGCGCGGGTCAGTTCCGGGCTGAATGCCGTTTGCTCCATCTCATCCAGCAGCTTTTGATCTTTAGCATCCAGCGGGACAGCGGCCAGTAGTCGATAGCTTTGCATACGCAATGAGCCCGCTTTATTAATCGCATGAGCGCTACCCTGTACGCCCTGAACCAGCCAGCCGGAAACCGCCATCCCCGCCACGCCGATAGCGGTAGAGAGCATGACAATCAGCGCCAGTTGGTTAACCAGCGTAAGAGGAGAGAAACACCGTTTAAACATGTTACCTTCTTTCTTCGGGGTAATGTCGCCGAAAAAACGTAGCAAAAAAGAGGGGCGTCAATCGGCTGTGCCGCTATTCTCAACGATACAGCGGAGTATACCCATACCTATAACGAGTTACTCCTTAATTGCCGCCGTAGAGAGGTATCTGCGACGGGAAGGAGTAGACAGACACAGCATGGTGAAAAACCACAGCTTTTTTACCAAAATAGCCTACTCATTAAGGATAATAACGCTTTTTAGTCGCCGGTGATGACGACTTTTCCTTTGATTTATATCAACTTACCTTCGGCAGTAAACCCTAATGTGGCAGACATCAAATCAAGAATCAGAGGTGTCTATGAGTCACTCATCCGCCCCGGAAAGGGCAACTGGCGCTGTTATCACGGAATGGCGTCCGGAAGATCCGGCGTTCTGGCAGCAGCGCGGCCATCGTGTCGCCAGCCGTAATTTGTGGATTTCTGTCCCGTGTTTACTGCTGGCGTTTTGCGTCTGGATGCTATTTAGCGCAGTGGCGGTAAATCTGCCGAAAGTGGGATTTAATTTTACGACCGATCAGCTCTTTATGTTGACTGCGCTGCCATCTGTTTCCGGCGCGCTGCTACGGGTGCCTTACTCCTTTATGGTGCCGCTATTTGGCGGACGTCGCTGGACAGCGTTCAGTACCGGTATCCTCATCGTGCCTTGCGTATGGTTAGGCTTTGCCGTTCAGGATACCAGTACGCCATTTAGCACTTTCATTATTATTTCCTTGCTGTGTGGTTTTGCCGGCGCGAACTTTGCCTCCAGTATGGCGAACATCAGCTTTTTCTTTCCTAAACAAAAGCAGGGCGGCGCGCTGGGTCTGAACGGTGGTCTGGGCAATATGGGCGTGAGCGTGATGCAGCTGGTTGCGCCGCTGGTGGTTTCGCTCTCTATCTTTGCCGCCTTTGGCAGCCACGGTGTAGAGCAGCCGGACGGTTCTCAGCTCTATCTGGCGAACGCAGCCTGGATTTGGGTGCCTTTCCTGGCCATTTTTACGCTGGCGGCGTGGTTCGGCATGAACGAACTGGCGACGTCTAAGGCCTCGCTAAAAGAGCAACTGCCGGTGCTCAAACGTGGTCATCTGTGGATCATGAGTCTGCTGTATCTGGCGACCTTCGGATCGTTTATCGGTTTCTCCGCGGGGTTCGCTATGCTGTCTAAAACGCAATTCCCGGATGTGCAAATCCTGCATTATGCGTTTTTCGGTCCGTTTATCGGCGCGCTGGCGCGTTCGGCAGGCGGCGCAATTTCTGACCGTCTGGGGGGGACTCGCGTCACGCTTATCAACTTTGTCCTGATGGCGATTTTCAGCGGTCTGCTGTTCCTGACATTACCTACTGGCGGCGTTGGCGGTAGCTTTATCGCGTTCTACGGGGTATTTCTGGCGCTGTTCCTGACGGCTGGGCTGGGGAGTGGTTCTACCTTCCAGATGATCTCCGTTATCTTCCGTAAACTGACGATGGACCGGGTTAAAGCGGAAGGCGGGTCGGACGAAAGAGCCATGCGTGAAGCGGCGACCGATACGGCGGCGGCGCTGGGCTTTATTTCCGCGATTGGCGCGATTGGCGGCTTTTTTATTCCGAAAGCGTTTGGTTCATCTTTAGCATTAACCGGTTCGCCAGTCGGCGCGATGAAGGTCTTTCTTATTTTCTATATCGCCTGCGTCGTTATTACCTGGGCGGTATATGGACGTCATTCTAAAAATAAAAAGTAACTTTTGATTATCCTTTGCGCGGCGTTAGACCGCGCTTTTTTTTACCTGCATTTAGTTACAACATACTTATAGTCAAAAAGAGAGGCTCGACAGGGCTGACCACGCTCATCTTTATCGGTCATCCAGGGGGATACCCCTTAATACCCACTTGTTGAAAATTTAACATTCATATCGTGCGTAAATTTAATTTTATGTAATTAAATCAGTAATATATATAAATAAAACTCATCCTCCAAAAGGAGTATGCAGGAGGTTTGCGCGCCATTTGCATCCCTGTCAGCCTTGATCGTTATCAATTCTCACGCCCATTCAGCGCGTTACCTTCGCCCTTAGTTAAGCAATGTCGATTTATCAGAGAGCCGTAAGGTTCCACACAGGAGAAACCCGATGAGTAAATTCCTGGACCGGTTTCGCTACTTCAAGCAGAAGGGCGAAACCTTTGCCGATGGGCACGGCCAGCTTCTCGAAACAAACCGGGACTGGGAGGACGGATACCGCCAACGTTGGCAGCATGACAAAATTGTGCGCTCAACCCATGGGGTGAACTGCACCGGTTCTTGTAGCTGGAAAATTTATGTCAAAAATGGTCTGGTGACCTGGGAAACACAGCAAACCGATTACCCGCGCACCCGTCCTGATATGCCAAACCATGAACCTCGCGGCTGCCCGCGCGGGGCAAGTTACTCCTGGTATCTCTACAGCGCTAACCGACTGAAATATCCGCTGATGCGCAAACGTCTGATGAAGATGTGGCGCGAGGCGAAAAAACTGCATCGCGATCCGGTAGAGGCATGGGCCTCCATCATTGAAGATGCCGATAAAGCCAAAAGCTTCAAACAGGCGCGAGGTCGTGGCGGCTTTGTTCGCTCCTCATGGCAGGAAGTGAACGAGCTGATCGCCGCTTCCAACGTGTACACAGTGAAAACCTATGGCCCTGACCGCGTCGCGGGCTTCTCACCCATCCCGGCGATGTCGATGGTCTCCTACGCTTCCGGCGCACGTTATCTTTCACTGATTGGCGGTACCTGCCTGAGCTTCTACGACTGGTACTGCGACCTGCCGCCAGCCTCCCCGCAAACTTGGGGCGAGCAGACCGACGTGCCGGAATCCGCTGACTGGTACAACTCCAGCTATATTATCGCCTGGGGCTCTAACGTGCCGCAAACCCGTACGCCGGATGCCCACTTCTTTACCGAAGTACGTTACAAAGGCACTAAAACCGTCGCGGTGACGCCGGACTATGCCGAAATCGCCAAACTGTGCGATCTGTGGCTGGCGCCGAAGCAGGGGACCGATGCGGCGATGGCGCTGGCGATGGGCCACGTCATGCTGCGCGAATTCCACCTCGACAACCCGCGCCAGTACTTCAGCGATTATGTCCGTCGCTATACCGACATGCCAATGCTGGTGATGCTTGAAGAGCGTGATGGTTATTATGCCGCAGGTCGTATGCTGCGCGCTGCCGATCTCGTTGATTCGCTGGGGCAGGAAAATAACCCGGAATGGAAAACCGTCGCCATTAACAGCAACGGTGAAATGGTGGCGCCAAACGGTTCAATTGGTTTCCGCTGGGGCGAAAAAGGCAAATGGAACCTCGAACAGCGCGACGGGACTACCGGTGCAGAAACTGAATTGCAGCTCAGCTTGCTGGGCAGCCAGGATGAGATTGCTGACGTGGGCTTCCCGTATTTCGGCGGCGAAGGTTCAGAGTACTTTAATCATGTGGCGCTGGATAACGTCCTGCTGCACAAATTGCCGGTTAAACGTCTGCAACTGGCCGATGGTTCTACCGCGTTAGTCACCACCGTGTATGACCTGACCATGGCGAACTATGGTCTGGAACGCGGCCTGAACGATGAAAATTGTGCCGCCAGTTATGATGATACCAAAGCATATACGCCAGCATGGGCCGAGCAGATCACCGGCGTGCCGCGGGCGCAGATCATCCGTATCGCACGGGAGTTCGCCGATAACGCGGACAAAACGCACGGGCGTTCAATGATTATCGTTGGCGCCGGTCTGAACCACTGGTATCACCTCGATATGAACTATCGCGGGCTGATCAATATGTTGGTGTTCTGTGGTTGCGTTGGTCAGAGCGGCGGCGGCTGGGCGCACTACGTCGGCCAGGAAAAACTGCGCCCGCAAACCGGCTGGCAGCCGCTGGCGTTTGCCCTTGACTGGCAGCGTCCGGCGCGTCACATGAATAGCACCTCTTACTTCTATAACCACTCCAGCCAGTGGCGCTACGAGACGGTGACCGCCGAGGAATTACTGTCGCCGATGGCGGACAAATCCCGCTATAGCGGCCATCTGATTGACTTCAATGTGCGCGCCGAACGTATGGGCTGGTTGCCGTCGGCACCGCAGTTAGGCACTAACCCGCTGTACATTGCGCGTGAAGCGGAAAAAGCCGGTATGACGCCGGTAGATTATACCGTCAAATCCCTGAAAGAGGGTTCGATTCGCTTTGCCGCCGAGCAGCCGGAAAACGGTAAAAACCACCCGCGTAACCTGTTCATCTGGCGTTCTAACCTGCTTGGGTCTTCCGGTAAGGGCCATGAGTACATGCTGAAATATCTGCTGGGTACTGAGCATGGTATTCAGGGGCTGGATCTGGGGAAACAGGGCGGTGTGAAGCCGGAAGAAGTGGAGTGGCGTGACAATGGCCTGGACGGCAAACTGGATCTGGTGGTGACGCTGGACTTCCGCCTGTCGAGCACCTGCCTGTACTCCGATATCGTACTGCCGACCGCCACCTGGTATGAAAAAGACGATATGAATACCTCGGATATGCATCCGTTTATTCATCCGCTGTCTGCCGCCGTAGATCCGGCCTGGGAATCGAAAAGCGACTGGGAAATCTACAAAGGCATTGCGAAGAAATTCTCCGAAGTCTGTGTAGGCCACCTGGGTAAAGAGACTGACGTCGTGACGTTGCCGATCCAGCACGATTCTGCCGCTGAACTGGCGCAGCCGCTGGACGTGAAAGACTGGAAAAAAGGCGAATGCGATCTGATTCCAGGGAAAACCGCGCCGCACATCATGACCGTCGAGCGCGATTACCCGGCGACTTACGAACGCTTTACCTCTATCGGCCCGCTGATGGAGAAAATCGGCAACGGCGGGAAAGGGATTGCCTGGAACACGCAAAGCGAAATGGACTTGCTGCGTAAGCTCAATTACACCAAAGCGGACGGTCCGGCGAAAGGCCAGCCGATGCTCAACACGGCGATTGACGCGGCAGAAATGATCCTGACGTTAGCGCCGGAAACCAACGGTCAGGTGGCGGTGAAAGCCTGGGCGGCGCTGAGCGAGTTTACCGGTCGCGACCATACGCATCTGGCGACCAATAAAGAAGAAGAGAAAATCCGCTTCCGCGATATTCAGGCCCAGCCGCGCAAAATTATCTCCAGCCCGACCTGGTCTGGTCTGGAAGATGAGCACGTTTCTTATAACGCCGGTTATACCAACGTTCACGAGCTGATCCCGTGGCGTACGCTGTCTGGTCGCCAACAGTTGTATCAGGATCACCAGTGGATGCGCGACTTCGGCGAAAGTCTGCTGGTGTATCGCCCACCGATCGACACCCGCTCGGTGAAAGCGGTGATGGGGCGTAAATCCAACGGTAATCCGGAGAAGGCGCTCAACTTCCTGACGCCGCACCAGAAATGGGGTATCCACTCGACCTACAGCGATAACCTGTTGATGCTGACCTTGTCGCGTGGCGGCCCGATTGTATGGATGAGCGAAACCGACGCCAAAGATCTGGGCATTGAAGATAACGACTGGATCGAAGTCTTCAACAGCAACGGCGCATTGACCGCACGCGCAGTGGTCAGCCAGCGTGTACCGGCGGGCATGACCATGATGTACCACGCGCAGGAACGTATCGTAAACCTGCCGGGGTCGGAAATTACCCAGCAGCGCGGCGGTATTCATAACTCGGTGACGCGCATTACGCCGAAACCGACCCATATGATCGGCGGCTATGCGCAGTTAGCCTACGGCTTTAACTACTACGGTACCGTCGGCTCCAACCGCGATGAGTTTGTGGTGGTACGTAAGATGAAGAACATTAACTGGTTGGATGGCGAAGGCAATGACCAGGTACAGGAGAGCGTAAAATGAAAATTCGTTCACAAGTCGGCATGGTGCTGAATCTCGATAAGTGCATCGGCTGTCATACCTGTTCAGTGACCTGTAAAAACGTCTGGACCAGTCGCGAAGGTATGGAATACGCGTGGTTCAACAACGTAGAAAGTAAGCCTGGCGTTGGTTTTCCGAATGACTGGGAAAATCAGGAAAAATGGAAAGGCGGCTGGATCCGCAAAATCAACGGCAAACTACAGCCGCGCATGGGCAACCGGGCGCTGCTGCTGGGTAAAATCTTCGCTAACCCGCATCTGCCGGGTATCGACGACTACTACGAGCCGTTTGATTACGACTACCAGAACCTGCATACCGCGCCGGAAAGCAAACATCAGCCGATCGCGCGTCCACGCTCGCTGATTACCGGCCAGCGGATGGACAAAATTACCAGCGGGCCAAACTGGGAAGAGATTCTGGGCGGCGAGTTCGAAAAACGCGCTAAAGACCAGAACTTCGAAAACATGCAGAAGGCGATGTACGGCCAGTTCGAAAACACCTTCATGATGTACCTGCCGCGCCTGTGCGAGCACTGTCTCAACCCGGCGTGCGTGGCGACCTGCCCGAGCGGTGCTATCTACAAGCGTGAAGAAGATGGCATCGTGCTGATCGACCAGGACAAGTGCCGCGGCTGGCGGATGTGCATCACCGGTTGCCCGTACAAGAAAATTTACTTCAACTGGAAGAGCGGCAAGTCCGAGAAGTGCATCTTCTGCTACCCGCGTATCGAAGCCGGTCAGCCGACCGTTTGCTCGGAAACCTGCGTGGGCCGTATCCGTTATCTTGGCGTACTGCTGTATGACGCCGATGCCATTGAAAGCGCCGCCAGTACGGAAAACGAAAAAGATCTGTACCAGCGTCAACTGGACGTGTTCCTCGATCCGAACGATCCGGCTGTCATTGAGCAGGCGCTGAAGGACGGCGTGCCGCAGAGCGTGATCGATGCGGCGCAACAATCGCCAGTGTACAAAATGGCGATGGACTGGAAGCTGGCGCTGCCGCTGCATCCGGAATACCGCACGCTGCCGATGGTCTGGTACGTGCCGCCTTTGTCACCGATTCAGTCTGCCGCCGACGCGGGTGAACTGGGCAGCAACGGTATTCTGCCGGATGTAGACAGTCTGCGTATCCCGGTGCAGTACCTGGCGAACCTGTTGACCGCTGGCGACACTCAGCCGGTACTGTTGGCGCTGAAACGGATGCTGGCGATGCGTCACTACAAACGTGCGGAAACCGTAGACGGTAAAGTGGATACCCGCGCGCTGGAAGAGGTGGGTTTAAGCGAAGCCCAGGCGCAGGAAATGTATCGTTACCTGGCAATTGCCAACTATGAAGATCGCTTCGTGGTACCAAGCAGCCATCGTGAACTGGCGCGTGACGCATTCCCGGAGAAAAGCGGTTGTGGTTTTACCTTCGGCGATGGTTGCCACGGGTCTGATACCAAATTCAATCTGTTCAACAGCCGCCGCATCGACGCTGTTGATGTGACCAGCAAAACGGAGCCGCACGCATGATTGAACTCGTCATTGTTTCGCGTCTGCTCGAGTACCCGGATGCTGCCCTGTGGCAGCATCAGCAGGAGTTGTTCGATGCGCTCGCGTCATCTGAGAACCTGGATAAAGAGGATGCCCAGACTCTGGGCGTTTTCCTGCGCGATTTAACCGCGCAGGACCTGCTGGATGTACAGGCCGCTTATAGCGAACTGTTTGACCGTGGCCGTGCCACATCGCTGCTGCTGTTTGAACATGTTCACGGGGAATCCCGCGATCGCGGTCAGGCGATGGTTGACCTGATGGCACAGTATGAGCAGCACGGTTTGCAGCTCGACAGCCGCGAACTTCCCGATCATCTGCCGCTGTATCTGGAATACCTTGCGCAATTGCCGAAAAGCGAAGCGTTAGGGGGTTTACAGGATATCGCGCCGATTCTGGCGCTGCTCAGCGCACGTTTGCAACAGCGTGACAGCCGTTATGCGGTGCTGTTCGATCTGCTGTTAAAACTGGCGAATACCGTTATCGACAGCGATAAAGTGGCTGAAAAAATTGCGAATGAAGCACGTGATGATACCCCGCAGGCGTTGGATGCGGTCTGGGAAGAAGAGCAGGTGAAATTCTTCGCCGATCAAGGGTGTGGCGAGTCGGAAATCTCCGCTCACCAGCGTCGTTTTGCCGGGGCCGTGGCGCCGCAATATCTGAATATCACCACCGGAGGACAGCACTAATGCACTTCCTGAATATGTTCTTCTTTGATATCTACCCGTACATTGCCGGATCGGTATTTCTGATCGGTAGCTGGTTACGTTACGACTACGGCCAGTACACCTGGCGGGCGGCTTCCAGTCAGATGCTGGATCGCAAAGGAATGAACCTGGCGTCAAACCTGTTCCACATTGGGATTCTGGGTATTTTCGCCGGTCACTTCCTGGGCATGTTAACGCCGCACTGGATGTATGAAGCTTTTCTGCCGGTCGACGTGAAGCAGAAGATGGCGATGATTGCCGGCGGCGCCTGCGGCGTGCTGACGCTGGTTGGCGGTATTTTACTGCTCAAGCGTCGTCTGTTCAGCCCACGTGTCCGCGCCACCACTACCGGTGCAGATATTTTGATTCTCTCATTGCTGGTGATTCAGTGCGCGCTGGGTCTGCTGACCATTCCGTTCTCCGCCCAGCATATGGACGGGAGTGAAATGATGAAGCTGGTCGGGTGGGCGCAGTCAGTTGTGACCTTCCACGGTGGCGCATCCGCACATCTGGACGGTGTGGCCTTTATCTTCCGTATGCACCTGGTACTGGGGATGACGCTGTTCCTGCTATTCCCATTCTCGCGCCTGGTGCATATCTGGAGCGTGCCGGTCGAGTATCTGACCCGCAAATACCAGATTGTACGTGCGCGTCACTGATTTTCTCTCGATGCCCTAAACTCCGCTTCGGCGGAGTTTTTTTATGGCTGTTTGCCGGAGTGCGGCATAAATGCCTTATCGACCGCCGCCTTGTTTCGTTTACAGCGGATCTGCCATGTCTGGCATCTGAATCCGTACTCTTTGTTTTTGGGTTTATTCAGCATCTGTGCGAGTTTTTTGTAAGCAGAAAAAGGATGATGCAGCATATAATCACGCCATAAACGACAATAAGGATAGTTGTATGCGTTTTTCATCAATTTTCAAAATAATAATATTAAATATATTTATTTCAAAAATGGCTCACGCTGCTGTCTGCGAGGAGCGCTATCCCGCCGACTCAGAAGAATGCCAGTACGTTCAGGAATTAGAGCAAAAAGCGGAACAAGGGGATGAAAGCGCGCAGTTCGCGCTTGGAAGCTGGTATGCGGAGGGGCGATATGTTAAGCCTGATTATAAACTAGCCATAAAATGGCTGGAGAAAGCGGGTAAACAAGGTTCTGATTTTTCCTATTTTATCCTTGGCTATCATTACAACTATGGTGAAAATTTTCCACTTAGTCGACAAAAAGCGCTGGAGTGGTATCGCAAGGCGGCAGAACTAGGGGATAGTAGTACGCAAGAAATCCTCGGTGACGCCTATATGTATGGCGATGGGTTTCCCCAAAATACCCAGCTAGCGCTGGAGTGGTATCGAAAAGCCGCCTCTCCAACCAATGATGCGGGCGTTGTCCGCGGCCAGGGTTCAGCTTCGTCAGCACAATTTAAGCTTGGAGTAATGTACGCCCACGGTCAGGGCGTCCCTCAGGATTATCAGCAAACGGCGATCTTGATGCGTAAAGCGGCGGAAAATATGTACTACCCCGCGCAACTTTATCTCGGCGTTGCCTATTTTTATGGTGAAGGCGTGCCTCAGGATTATCGTCAGGCAGTTTACTGGCTTAATGAAGGTATACCAAGCAGCTATACGCCAGGCCACATTCCGCTGAATGCGCTCTATGATAAAGCGCATCCCGCTGACCGGGTTCACTCTCAGACGTGGTATCGAAAAACAGCGCAACGCGTGATGGCAAAGGTACAGTACAATTTTGGCGTATGGTATTACAACGGTTATCACTTATTGAAAGATCACAACCTGGCGCTGGAGTGGTATCGCAGAGCCGCAGCGCAAGGATTGGCCGAGGCGCAGGATGCGATCGGCGTGATGTTTATGCAGGGTGAGGGCGTTTCTCAGGACTACCAACAGGCGCTGGCGTGGTATCGCAAAGCCGCTCGCCAGGGGCTGCCTGCTGCGCAAACGCATCTGGGCATCATGTCTGCATTTGGTCGCGGCGTCGCGCAAAGCGACAGACAGGCTATCGCATGGTATCGAAAAGCAGCAAAACAGGATTTTGCGAAAGCGCAATATCAGCTTGGCGTAGCATATAGCACGGGAAGAGGCGTGCCTGAAAATAGCCGGAATGCGCTGAAGTGGTACCTCAAAGCGGCAGAGCAGGGGTTTACTCCGGCACAATCAGCGCTTGGGGAAATTTATGCTCATGGGCGCCAGGGTGTGCCTAAAGATAATAAGCAGGCCTATATTTGGTATTACATGGCAAGTATATATACGGAAAAATCTAAGGATGATTGTTCAGCGCTCATTGCCGAAAGAAACCGACTCAAGGGAACGCTCACCCCAGATCAACTTAGCGAGACATATGCTGCCTTTGATCTCATCAGGCGAAAAATCAACCAATCAAAGGAGGCGAAAAAGATTGCCAGGAAGAAGTATTGATAAGATAGCCAATAAGCCATGGCGCCATGGAGCGCAGTCTGCCTGTGGGGTAAGGATACGGGGCAGTGCTGATTGATTTGAAATTGGTGCCTTATGAAGTAATGGTGGTGGGGGAAGGATGACTCAGCGCTGCGCGCTTCGCCCTTCGGGTCGTTGCCTGCGGCAACGCTTTCTCGCTGCGCTCGAATCGAACCTTAGTCGAAGCTTCTCATCCTTCCCCACATGGGTAGAATTATGACAAACCGATGTCGAATGAAGGTTAGATGCTTTCTGAAGATCATGATGGTGGTGGGGGAAGGATTACTCAGCGCTGCGCGCTTCGCCCTTCGGGTCGTTGCCTGCGGCAACGCTTTCTCGCTGCGCTCGAATCGAACCTTAGTCGAAGCTTCTCATCCTTCCCCAC
>NZ_JBGDVI010000006.1:0-77134 GCF_046551895.1 Salmonella sp. SAL03688 | reverse complement strand
TTCCCCACATGGGTAGAATTATGACAAACCGATGTCGAATGAAGGTTAGATGCTTTCTGAAGATCATGATGGTGGTGGGGGAAGGATTCGAACCTTCGAAGTCGATGACGGCAGATTTACAGTCTGCTCCCTTTGGCCGCTCGGGAACCCCACCAGGGGTAATTCAAATTGTAGGTAAAGCTTGAAGATGGTGGTGGGGGAAGGATTATTCGTCGCTTCGCTCCTCACCCTACGGGCCGTTGCCGTTGGCAACGTTCTCTCGCTTTCGCTCGAGTCGAACCTTAATCGAAGGTTCTCACCCTTCCCCGACAAGTGCAGACTTCTGCATTGCTCATCGAGTTAACTACATCGCTGTAGTGAATAATGGTGGTGGGGGAAGGATTCGAACCTTCGAAGTCGATGACGGCAGATTTACAGTCTGCTCCCTTTGGCCGCTCGGGAACCCCACCACGGGATAAATTCATTATGCTGCTTGCATTCTATAGCGGGAAGGATTATTCGGAGCTAAAGCTCCTCACCCTTCGGGCCGTTGCCTGCGGCAACGTTCTCTCACTATTGCTCGAGTCGAACCTTGAAGTCGATGACGGCAGATTTGCAGTCAGCTCCCTTATGATCGCTCGGGAACCCCTCCACGGGGTAATGCTTAATACTGGCCCGCTTCCTTTCGGGAAGCGGGGCGCATCATATCAAATGACACGCCGCTGTAAAGCATTCCTTTGCCTGAAATGAACTGTTTGCGTACTTTTCATCCGTAACGGATTAAAGCTAATCAATTCATATTACTGACGATTAAAGAATAATCGTCCGATTGCCGTAAACAAAGACCCGCTGCGCCAGAACCTGATACAGCGCGCGGCTTAATACGTTTTTCTCAACGTCGCGCCCGGCACGCATCATATCTTCTGCGGTGTAGGTGTGATCGACATGAATCACGTCCTGCATAATGATTGGGCCTTCATCCAGATTATCATTCACATAGTGCGCGGTAGCGCCGATGATTTTCACGCCGCGCTCATAGGCCTGATGATAAGGACGCGCGCCGATAAACGCCGGCAGGAATGAGTGGTGGATATTGATAATTTTGTTCGGGAAGCGCGCCACAAAACCTGGCGTTAAAACACGCATATACTTGGCCAGCACCACATAGTCCGGTTGATGGGCATCAATGGCGTCCGCCATCTTCGTGTCATGCTCTTCACGCGTTAATCCCTCATGGCTGACCAGTTCGAAAGGGATCTCAAAACGTTCAACCAGCGAGCGTAACGTTTCATGGTTGCCAATGACCGCGGCGATTTCAACATCCAGCCCGCCATAGTTGGCTTTCATCAGCAAGTCGCCCAGACAATGCGCCTCTTTGGTAACCAGAATCACTACCCGACGGCGTCCGGCGGGATTGAGTTCACGAACAGAGCCTTCCGGTAAGGCGCTGTCCAGATCGGCCAGAAGAGTGGAATCATTGAAGATGCCTTCCAGCTCGGTCCGCATAAAAAAGCGTCCGGTGCGATGGTCCACAAATTCATTGTTTTGCACAATATTAAGCTCGTGCTTATAGCAAATGTTGGTAATCCGCGCGATAAGGCCTTTTTGATCGGGACAAATAGTACGCAGAACTTTACGTTGTAGTGATTGCATTGCCGGAAAAATCCTGTTGAGAGTGTTTGCTGTATCGATACTGTCAGGCGTCACTGGCCGCAGCACTTTTTAAATTTTTTGCCTGAACCGCACGGGCAGGGATCATTTCGACCCAACTGCGGGCGGGTACCGTCAATATAATACCACTGACCGTTTTCTTTGATAAAACGAGAACGTTCGATAATCGCCCCGGTTTTCCCTTGTTCGGAAAAACGCGCGATAAAACTAACATACCCTGTATTTTCTGCTTCTGACCAGGTATGTTCAAAAATAGTCAGGCCGAGCCACCTGGTATTGGCAAATCCAGCGATGATATCATCACGAAACGCGGCCGCATTGCAGGTTGGATGCCAGCTCTTAATTAAGTAATCTGCGTCTTTCATCACAAAAGCGCAGTAACGAGAGCGCATGAGATGTGACGGATCGGGTGCTACTCGTTCTCCGGACACAATACGACCACAACATAGGCTATACTCGTCAGCGCTACCACAGGGACAAGGCTGAGACACAATAATCTCCCTGAATATAAAAAACGGCGTTGAACGCCAGGGTGGCATTATGTTAACTGAGCAGTGGCGATGTTGCTACGTCTTGAAGCCAGGGGAAGTCGTTAAGTACGATGAGAAAAATGAAAATAGGGCTGGCGCTGGGATCTGGCGCAGCGAGAGGATGGTCTCATATTGGGGTCATCAAAGCCCTCAAGCAAACAGGCATTGATATTGATATCGTTGCAGGATGCTCAATAGGTTCGCTGGTCGGCGCCGCGTATGCCTGTAATAAATTATCGGCGCTTGAACAGTGGGTATGTTCATTCCGCTACTGGGATGTTTTACGCCTGATGGATGTATCCTGGGGCAGAGGAGGATTGCTTCGCGGCGAACGCGTATTTAATCACTATCGGGATATTATGCCCGTCACGGATTTTGACCACTGTTCAAGACGTTTTGGCGCGGTCGCGACGAATCTTAGCACGGGACGAGAGCTATGGTTTACTGAAGGCGATCTACACCTTGCTGTACGCGCGTCGTGCAGTATGCCAGGGCTGATGTCTCCGGTTGAACATAACGGTTACTGGCTGGTAGATGGCGCAGTCGTTAATCCGGTACCTGTTTCGTTAACCAGGGCGCTGGGGGCTGATATCGTTATTGCGGTAGACCTGCAACATGATGCCCACCTCATGCAGCAAGATTTACTCTCTGTAAATGTCGGGAATATCAATGAAGAGAGCGATGATGCGCTGCCCTGGCATAAGCGTTTAAAAGAACGTTTCAGTAGCCTGACTTCACGCCGTGGCGTGAGTTCGCCTGGGGCAATGGAAATCATGACAACCTCCATTCAGGTGTTGGAAAATCGTCTTAAACGTAACCGTATGGCTGGCGATCCGCCTGATATTCTCATTCAACCATTCTGTCCGCAAATCTCTACGCTGGATTTTCATCGCGCCCATGCCGCTATTGCGGCGGGTCAGTTAGCCGTAGAGAAAAAGATGGACGAACTTATACCCTTGGTGCGTACCGACGTTTAATGTACCTTTTACGATCACTTAAGCAAATTCTGACAGGCGCAAGCGGCAATACCATGCCACTATTGATTAAAGCCAGTCAGGGGAGAGAACATGACGCAGCCATTGGTCGGAAAACAGATTCTTATTGTTGAAGACGAGCCTGTATTTCGCTCGCTTCTGGATTCGTGGTTTTCCTCTTTGGGAGCGACAACGGCATTGGCAGGCGACGGGGTGGATGCCCTGGAGTTGATGGGGCGTTTTACCCCTGATCTCATGATATGTGATATCGCGATGCCGAGAATGAACGGTCTCAAACTGGTAGAAAACTTACGTAATCGCGGAGACCAGACGCCTATTCTGGTTATTTCCGCAACAGAAAATATGGCGGATATCGCCAAAGCGTTACGCCTTGGGGTTGAAGATGTCTTGCTGAAGCCGGTAAAAGATCTCAACCGCTTGCGGGAAACCGTATTCGCTTGCTTATACCCTAATATGTTTAACTCGCGGGTTGAAGAAGAAGAACGCCTGTTTCGTGACTGGGATGCAATGGTGAGTAATCCGACCGCCGCAGCGCAATTGTTGCAGGAATTGCAGCCCCCGGTACAGCAGGTGATTTCTCATTGCCGCATTAATTACCGGCAGCTCGTCTCCGCCGATCAGCCTGGACTGGTGCTGGATATTGCGCCGCTATCTGATAACGAACTGGCATTTTATTGCCTGGATGTCACCCGGGCGGGCGATAACGGCGTGTTAGCCGCATTGTTGCTGCGGGCGCTATTTAACGGCTTATTGCAGGATCAGCTCGGCCAACAAAAGCACCGTTTACCGGAGTTAGGTGCGCTATTAAAACAGGTAAATCATCTGCTCAGACAAGCCAATTTACCTGGGCAATTCCCGCTATTTGTCGGCTACTATCACAGTGAACTCAAAAATTTGATTCTCGTCTCCGCCGGATTGAACGCCACCTTAAATACGGGCGCTCATCAGGTTCAAATTAGCAGCGGCGTGCCGCTAGGAACATTGGGTAACGCCTACCTTAACCAATTAAGCCAGCGTTGCGACTCGTGGCAGTGTCAAATATGGGGCGCAGGAGGGCGTCTGCGATTGATGTTGTCTGCGGAATGACCAAACGGAAGAGTGAGCGGAAATTGCTTTACCGGCCTTTCCCGACGAGTGTTACTATCTGCGGCAGATTTATAAGTATTTGTCTTAATTATACCAATATAAGTCCTTTTTGGACCTGAGGCTTGTTCTGGTACTGATATACTGGAACACGATACAGATTAATGAACACGTTCAATACATGAACAGTCCAGGAGAATTTTAAATGGCTGCCCTTAATTCGAAAGTCAAAAAAGCCGTTATCCCGGTCGCGGGATTGGGAACCAGGATGCTGCCAGCGACCAAAGCTATCCCGAAAGAGATGCTGCCGCTGGTTGATAAGCCATTAATTCAGTACGTCGTGAACGAATGTATCGCTGCTGGCATTACTGAAATCGTGCTTGTTACGCACTCGTCTAAAAACTCTATTGAAAACCACTTTGATACCAGTTTTGAGTTGGAAGCGATGCTGGAAAAACGCGTTAAGCGTCAGCTTCTGGAGGAGGTTCAGTCTATTTGCCCTCCGCATGTCACTATTATGCAGGTACGTCAAGGGCTGGCAAAAGGCCTGGGCCATGCCGTATTGTGCGCGCATCCCGTTGTCGGAAACGAACCTGTCGCTGTTATTCTGCCAGACGTTATTCTTGACGAATATGAGTCCGACCTGTCTCAGGATAACCTGGCTGAAATGATCCGCCGTTTCGACGAAACCGGCAATAGCCAGATTATGGTTGAGCCAGTAGAAGATGTGACTGCATACGGCGTGGTCGATTGCAAAGGCGTTGAGCTGGCGCCGGGCGAAAGTGTGCCGATGGTTGGCGTGGTTGAAAAACCAAAAGCGGATGTCGCGCCGTCTAACCTTGCGATTGTCGGGCGTTATGTGTTGAGCGCGGATATCTGGGCGTTGCTGGCGAAAACCCCTCCGGGCGCCGGGGATGAAATTCAGTTGACCGATGCTATCGATATGCTGATCGAAAAAGAAACGGTTGAAGCCTACCACATGAAGGGTAAAAGCCATGACTGTGGTAATAAGTTAGGATATATGCAGGCATTCGTTGAATATGGCATCCGTCATAATTCGCTGGGTGCTGAATTTAAAGCCTGGCTTGAAGAAGAAATGGGTATTAAGAAGTAACGATACGTTATAAATTTTTTAACAGAAGCGCTGGTAAATCCGGCGCTTTTTTTATGCCTGGGGTCGTCAGCGGAGAACTCAGGCAAAAAAAATCCCGCCAGCGGCGGGATTTTAAGCATCCAGGAAGTAAATTATTCCTTGATCAGGAAATCTTCCAGTTGCTTACCTTGTTCTTCCATTGCTTTTTTGATTACAGCCGGTGTACGACCCTGGCCAGTCCAGGTTTTAGTTTCACCGTTTTCGTCAACATAGCTATATTTAGCCGGACGAGCTGCACGTTTAGCTTTGGTACCGGATTTAGCGGCAGCCATGCTATTCAGCAGTTCATTCGGGTCAATGCCGTCGGCAATTAACATTTCACGATACTGTTGCAGTTTACGAGTGCGTTCTTCCACTTCAGCAGCAGCAGCGCTTTCTTCTTCACGACGCTCATTAACGACAACTTCTAATTTTTCCAGCATTTCTTCAAGCGTTTCCAGAGTACATTCTCTTGCCTGCGCACGAAGAGTACGGATGTTGTTCAGAATTTTAAGTGCTTCGCTCATTGTAGTAATCTCAAACTTATATTGGGGTGGTTTGTTGAGCTAATAATAGAGCGATAAATTCAGTTGTGCAATAGCCAGGAATGTAAGGAATTCAAAATTACGCTTTATTAAGCACACGTTTTAATTATCTCAACTTAAATTTTCCTTGAGGCGCCGCACAAAAAAGAGCTTATTGGCAGGGGGGATACTCACCGTCTGTCGCTAAAAATTTAGGAGTCAGGTCACATTTTATCATGATGAAATACGATCTCATTGCAGAGATATCAATCTCTTGTATTAGCTTTCCTTACAAGAAAACCCTATTACTTTGCACCGGGTATGAGTAACGGTAACAATAAGTACAAGGTTTTCATATTGGCGGGTGATGATAAGCATTGTTGATGAATTTTAACGGCATAATTTGTGAAGGAATGTGTATATACCCTTCATACTTCAAGTTGCTTATGTGTTGGCTACGCTCGCTCACCCCAGTCACATAGTTATCTATGCTCCTGGGGACTCACTCCCTTGCCGCCTTTAAGCAACTCGAATTATTTTGGGTATAGTGAGCGATGTTTGTACAATTCTTAATACTCACCGGAGCGCGAGCCGCGCCGTCGCGTCGGTAAATTATGGTACAATCCCGCCAATCTTTATTTCACTCAGGTGAGGTCCTGCGACCAATGGCACAGCTATATTTCTACTATTCGGCAATGAATGCGGGTAAGTCGACTGCACTGCTGCAATCTTCATACAATTATCAGGAACGCGGGATGCGTACCGTCGTATATACGGCGGAAATCGACGATCGTTTCGGCGCAGGCAAAGTCAGCTCTCGTATCGGTTTGTCGTCGCCGGCAAAATTGTTTAACCAAAATACATCCTTGTTTGAAGAGATTCGTGCCGAGAGCGAGCGGCAGACAATACATTGCGTGTTAGTCGACGAAAGCCAGTTTTTGACTCGCCAGCAGGTTTATCAATTATCCGAGGTTGTCGACAAATTAGATATTCCAGTACTCTGCTATGGGCTACGAACAGACTTTCGTGGGGAGCTCTTTGTCGGCAGCCAATACTTGCTGGCATGGTCAGATAAGCTGGTGGAATTAAAAACTATCTGTTTCTGCGGTCGTAAAGCCAGTATGGTGCTGCGCCTTGATCAGGACGGCAGGCCTTATAACGAAGGCGAACAGGTGGTTATTGGCGGGAATGAACGCTACGTTTCAGTTTGCCGTAAGCATTATAAGGACGCGTTGGAGGAGGGCTCACTGACGGCGATTCAGGAGCGTCATCGGCACATATGATACCTGAGGTAACGATCGGCTTATAAAACGCCCTGTAGCGCTTTGGAGGTCATTATTCAGGCCTCCTGACGAAGGGCGTGCCGTGAGCACGTAGGCCAGATGATCAGCATAGCGCCTTCAGGCATCAGATAAACAGGTAAAACAAAAAAACGGCCTCAATTGAGGCCGTTATTGTCATGCTAAAGCAGATAACGAATTAAGCGGATTTTTTCGCTTTTTTCTCTGCTTTCGGTGCGGCAACGACGTCTTTCTTCGCTGCAACTTCACCTTCGGTGAAATCACGACCGTAGTAGGTATCCAGCAGAATCTGTTTCAGTTCGGAGATCAGCGGATAACGCGGGTTAGCGCCGGTGCACTGGTCATCGAAGGCATCTTCAGACAGTTTGTCAACGTGTGCCAGGAAGTCAGCTTCCTGCACGCCTGCTTCACGGATAGACTTAGGAATGCCCAGCTCAGCTTTAATGCTTTCCAGCCATGCCAGCAGTTTTTCAATCTTAGCGGCGGTACGGTCGCCCGGCGCGCTCAGGCCCAGGTGGTCAGCAATTTCAGCGTAACGACGGCGTGCCTGCGGACGATCGTACTGGCTGAAAGCGGTCTGCTTGGTCGGGTTGTCATTCGCGTTGTAGCGGATAACGTTACAAATCAGCAGGGCGTTCGCCAAACCGTGCGGAATGTGGAACTGAGAGCCCAGTTTGTGCGCCATGGAGTGACATACACCGAGGAAGGCGTTGGCAAACGCGATACCGGCGATAGTCGCTGCACTGTGAACACGTTCACGCGCAACCGGGTTTTTAGACCCTTCGTGGTAAGACGCCGGCAGGTTTTCTTTCAGCAGTTTCAGAGCCTGCAGAGCCTGACCGTCAGAGAACTCAGAAGCCAGTACGGAAACGTAAGCTTCCAGGGCGTGAGTTACCGCATCCAGACCACCGAACGCACACAGGGACTTCGGCATATCCATCACCAGGTTGGCGTCGACAATCGCCATATCCGGGGTCAGGGCGTAGTCAGCCAGCGGATATTTCTGACCGGTTGCATCGTCGGTCACAACCGCAAACGGTGTGACTTCAGAACCGGTACCGGAAGTGGTGGTGACGGCGATCATTTTCGCTTTCACGCCCATTTTCGGGAACTTGTAGATACGTTTACGGATGTCCATAAAGCGCAGCGCCAGTTCTTCGAAGTGAGTTTCCGGATGTTCGTACATGACCCACATGATTTTCGCGGCGTCCATCGGGGAACCGCCGCCCAGCGCGATGATCACGTCCGGTTTGAAGGAGTTAGCCAGCTCAGCGCCTTTGCGCACAACGCTCAGAGTCGGGTCGGCTTCAACTTCGAAGAAGACTTCGGTTTCAACGCCAGCCGCTTTCAGCACAGAGGTGATCTGGTCTGCATAGCCGTTGTTGAACAGGAAGCGGTCAGTCACGATGAGCGCACGTTTGTGGCCATCAGTAATCACTTCATCCAGCGCGATGGGCAGAGAGCCACGGCGGAAGTAGATAGATTTCGGAAGTTTGTGCCACAACATGTTTTCAGCTCGCTTAGCAACGGTTTTCTTGTTGATCAGGTGTTTCGGACCAACGTTTTCAGAGATGGAGTTACCACCCCAGGAACCACAACCCAACGTCAGGGAAGGTGCGAGTTTGAAGTTGTACAGGTCACCGATACCACCCTGAGAGGCCGGGGTGTTGATCAGGATACGCGCGGTTTTCATCATCTGACCGAAGTAAGCAACGCGTTCTGGCTGGTTATCCTGGTCAGTGTACAGGCAGGAGGTGTGACCGATACCGCCCATAGCGACCAGTTTTTCTGCTTTTTCTACCGCTTCTTCGAAATCTTTCGCACGGTACATCGCCAGAGTCGGAGACAGTTTTTCGTGTGCGAACGGTTCGCTTTCATCAACGACCGTAACTTCACCGATCAGAATCTTGGTGGTTTCTGGTACGGAGAAGCCTGCCAGTTCAGCAATTTTGTAGGCTGGCTGACCGACGATAGCAGCGTTCAGAGCGCCATTTTTCAGGATAACGTTTTGAACCGCTTTCAGCTCCTGGCCCTGCAGCATGTAGCCGCCGTGGCTGGCGAAACGTTCGCGAACGGCATCATAGACGGAATCAACAACGACAACAGACTGTTCAGAAGCACAGATTACGCCGTTATCAAAGGTTTTAGACATCAGAACAGACGCCACAGCGCGTTTGATATCCGCAGTTTCATCAATGACAACCGGAGTGTTGCCTGCGCCTACGCCGATAGCCGGTTTACCGGAGCTGTATGCAGCTTTAACCATGCCTGGACCGCCAGTGGCGAGGATCAGGTTAATATCCGGGTGGTGCATCAACGCGTTAGACAGTTCTACGGAAGGTTGATCGATCCAGCCAATCAGATCTTTCGGCGCGCCGGCAGCGATAGCCGCTTGCAGAACGATGTCTGCCGCTTTGTTGGTTGCTTCTTTAGCGCGCGGATGCGGAGAAAAGATGATGGCGTTACGGGTCTTCAGGCTAATCAGCGATTTGAAGATCGCGGTAGAGGTTGGGTTAGTGGTTGGAACGATACCGCAAATAATGCCGATAGGTTCAGCAATGGTGATGGTCCCGAAGGTGTCGTCTTCAGACAGCACGCCGCAGGTTTTTTCATCTTTATAAGCATTGTAAATATATTCAGAAGCGAAGTGGTTTTTAATCACTTTGTCTTCCACGATACCCATACCGGATTCGGCGACGGCCATTTTGGCCAGCGGAATACGGGCATCAGCGGCTGCCAGAGCGGCGGCGCGGAAGATTTTGTCGACCTGTTCTTGAGTGAAACTGGCATATTCACGCTGGGCTTTTTTTACACGCTCTACGAGTGCGTTAAGTTCAGCGACATTAGTAACAGCCATAATGCTCTCCTGATAATGTTAAACTTTTTTAGTAAATCATCTGCGCGATACGTGAGTATAGACAGATCGACGATACTTTGTATAAATGCCTGAAATTCAGGTGGTTACTTAACGTCCGTTTCGCTCTGATTTACTAAAAGAGCTTCTGCGTTAGTATCATTTAACTCTAACGCGTTACGTCCAGGTGGCGTAAGCAAGATTACTCACTTCTGAGTAGCGATTGTGTGATCTAAATCAAGATTACGCAAAGCTGACACCTTTCAGCAGGCCATTTTAGCCTTTTATGTAAATTGTTAATAAATCGTTATCATGAAGAGTGAGTGGATTAGCATAACGAGTACATATAAATAACAGCGATGAATGGATGAAATTAGGTGTAGATAAGAGGTGAACTATGCGAATAAAAGGCGTATCTTCTGCGCGTTTTGATCATTAACGAAAATTGACTTCATCCGGCTAACGCTTCGGAGCTAACCGTGATTCAACCGCTTTTTGATTTTCCTGTTTACTTTAAGTTCTTTATCGGGCTCTTTGCGCTGGTTAACCCAGTGGGGATTATCCCCGTTTTCATCAGCATGACCAGCTACCAGACAGCCACGGCGCGTAATAAAACTAACCTCACCGCGAATCTGTCGGTCGCGATTATCTTGTGGAGTTCCTTATTCCTCGGCGATGGCATCCTGCAGCTGTTTGGTATTTCTATTGATTCGTTCAGAATTGCGGGCGGTATCCTGGTTGTCACCATTGCAATGTCGATGATCAGCGGGAAGCTGGGGGAAGATAAACAAAACAAGCAAGAAAAGTCAGAGACGGCCATACGCGAGAGCATTGGCGTTGTGCCGTTAGCGCTACCGTTAATGGCGGGGCCAGGGGCGATTAGCTCCACTATCGTCTGGGGGACGCGTTATCACAGCATCGCGCATTTGCTTGGTTTTTCAGTTGCCATTGCGCTTTTTGCGCTTTGCTGCTGGGGCGTGTTCCGTATGGCGCCGTGGCTGGTTCGTTTGCTGGGGCAAACCGGTATCAACGTTATTACCCGAATCATGGGGTTGTTGTTAATGGCGCTCGGCATCGAATTTATTGTCACAGGAATAAAAGGCATTTTCCCCGGCTTGCTCAACTAAACTCCCACCTGTTGATTTACAGGCGGCGCCCTAAGGGGGCCGCCTTGTGGCATTCCCAGTGACATTCCCACGTAACACTTCTTACTTTGATAAGCATTCAGCGTTTAAATGATAAAAAATACTAATATAATCTAACGCTATTTATTTTTATTAATCAAACTATTATCAACATTACTGAGTCCGTGAGAAGCGGTAGGTCTGTTATTTTATTCACACCATACTCTGGGGCTTGATGAAGGATTATTGAAATGTTATTAGTTGTTTCAGCTCTATCGTAGATGAATGTGCTAAATAATGAGCATTTGTTAAATTTGTGTGTATTTTCTGGCGCAGGTATATCCTACGCTGTGACAGCGAGGAGATTTTCTTTCAACTTATTGATTATAAATAATAAATAAAATATTTTTAACATTCTTTAACTGTTTTTCTGGGCAGGAAATTTTCCATAAAAGAGAATTGGTTAACAAAATTGTAAAATGAATTGGCGGTTCAGAAACGCATTTGATACTTTTCGGCCAAACATTTTGCAGAAGATTTCACATTGTTGATAACTATTTTCATTTAGATGATTGTCAGAAATAACGTGCGACGTGGGCAGGTACGTCGTATACCGAATCGACGAAAGGCGATCGAACGAATCGTCAGAATAAATAAAGTCGGTGATAGCAAAAGCAGTGACAGACCTGGCAGTACACCACCAGTGCTGTACAGGAGCCCTGACGGGATTAAACAGGCTGGTAAAAACCAGTAATTATAATGAGTGGAGTACAAACACAATGTCTAACATCACGAAAAAAAGTTTAATTGCAGTGGGAATACTCACTGCGCTCATCGCCGCCAGCGCCGCGACTGCGGCAGACGTGCCCGCCGGTGTTCAGTTAGCCGACAAGCAAACGTTGGTACGTAATAATGGATCAGAAGTGCAGTCTCTCGACCCGCATAAAATTGAAGGCGTGCCGGAATCGAACGTCAGCCGTGACCTCTTCGAAGGCTTATTAATTAGTGATGTCGAGGGGCATCCTTCACCGGGCGTCGCGGAAAAATGGGAAAATAAAGATTTTAAAGTCTGGACATTCCATCTACGTGAAAATGCGAAATGGTCAGATGGTACGCCCGTCACCGCCCATGATTTCGTTTATAGCTGGCAACGCCTGGCCGATCCTAATACGGCATCGCCGTACGCCAGCTATCTGCAATACGGTCATATCGCTAATATCGATGACATTATCGCCGGTAAAAAACCCGCCACCGATCTGGGGGTAAAAGCGCTTGATGATCACACCTTTGAAGTGACCTTAAGTGAGCCGGTGCCTTATTTCTACAAATTGTTGGTCCACCCTTCAGTGTCTCCTGTACCGAAATCAGCGGTCGAAAAATTTGGCGATAAATGGACGCAACCGGCCAATATTGTCACTAACGGCGCTTATAAGTTAAAAAACTGGGTGGTGAACGAACGTATCGTGCTGGAGCGTAACCCGCAATACTGGGATAACGACAAAACCGTCATCAATCAGGTAACTTATTTGCCTATCTCTTCGGAGGTGACGGATGTCAACCGCTACCGCAGCGGCGAGATCGATATGACTTATAACAATATGCCGATCGAATTATTCCAGAAACTGAAGAAAGAGATCCCGAATGAAGTTCGCGTAGACCCTTATTTGTGTACCTATTATTACGAAATTAATAATCAAAAAGCGCCATTTAACGATGTCCGCGTGCGTACCGCGCTGAAACTGGCGTTAGATCGCGACATTATTGTTAATAAGGTTAAAAATCAGGGCGATTTACCCGCTTATAGCTACACGCCGCCGTATACCGATGGCGCAAAACTGGTAGAGCCTGAGTGGTTCAAATGGTCCCAGCAAAAGCGTAATGAAGAAGCGAAGAAATTGTTGGCTGAAGCCGGCTTTACGGCGGATAAGCCCTTAACATTCGACCTGCTGTATAACACCTCCGATCTGCATAAAAAACTGGCCATTGCCGTGGCGTCTATCTGGAAGAAAAATCTGGGTGTCAATGTGAATCTGGAGAATCAGGAATGGAAAACCTTCCTGGATACCCGTCATCAGGGCACCTTTGATGTCGCCAGAGCCGGATGGTGCGCAGATTATAATGAACCGACCTCATTCCTGAATACTATGTTGTCCGACAGTTCAAATAACACCGCGCATTATAAGAGCCCGGCGTTTGATAAGCTGATTGCCGACACGCTGAAAGTGGCGGACGATACGCAGCGCAGCGAACTCTACGCTAAAGCGGAGCAGCAGTTAGATAAAGACTCGGCTATTGTGCCGGTGTATTACTACGTTAACGCGCGCCTGGTGAAACCCTGGGTGGGTGGGTATACCGGTAAAGACCCGCTGGATAATATTTATGTGAAAAACTTATATATTATCAAACATTAATGGCAAGACATGGGACAACTGCGGTTGTCCCATGGTGTCTTTTTTCATCGCACTATAACGTTCCCTGGCGGATCTTTTGTCACGTCCGGGAAGTAAAGGCACAGGCCAGAAGGTACGGGCAATGTTGAAATTTATTTTACGCCGCTGTCTGGAAGCGATTCCGACGCTGTTTATTCTTATTACCATCTCTTTCTTTATGATGCGCCTCGCGCCGGGGAGTCCTTTTACCGGCGAGCGCGCATTGCCGCCGGAAGTGCTGGCCAATATTGAAGCAAAATATCATCTGAACGATCCTATCATGACGCAGTACTTCAGCTACCTGAAGCAGCTGGCGCATGGCGATTTTGGACCATCGTTTAAATACAAAGATTACACGGTCAACGATCTGGTTGCCGCCAGCTTCCCCGTTTCGGCGAAACTTGGCGCCGCCGCTTTTTTGCTGGCGGTCATTATTGGTGTCAGCGCTGGCGTGATTGCCGCGCTAAAGCAAAATACGCGATGGGATTATACGGTGATGGGATTTGCCATGACCGGCGTCGTTATCCCCAGTTTTGTGGTAGCGCCGCTACTGGTGATGGTCTTTGCGATAACCTTGCAATGGCTGCCTGGCGGCGGCTGGAACGGCGGGGCGTTAAAATTTATGATCCTGCCGATGGTCGCGCTTTCACTGGCCTATATTGCCAGCATCGCTCGTATTACGCGCGGCTCAATGATTGAAGTTCTGCATTCGAACTTTATTCGTACCGCGCGGGCAAAAGGATTACCGATGCGTAGAATCATCTTCCGCCATGCGTTAAAACCTGCGCTGCTGCCGGTTTTATCCTATATGGGGCCAGCCTTTGTCGGCATTATTACCGGCTCAATGGTGATTGAAACTATTTATGGCTTACCGGGCATTGGGCAGCTTTTCGTTAATGGCGCGCTCAACCGTGATTACTCGCTGGTGTTAAGTTTGACCATTTTAGTCGGGGCGCTGACCATATTGTTTAACGCCATTGTCGATGTGCTCTATGCCGTTATCGACCCGAAAATTCGCTATTGATACTGGAGCTCGCGATGATGTTAAGTAAGAAAAACAGCGAGACGCTGGAAAATTTCAGTGAAAAGCTGGAGGTGGAAGGTCGCAGCCTTTGGCAAGATGCCCGTCGGCGCTTTATGCATAACCGTGCGGCGGTGGCCAGTCTTATTGTCCTGTTTCTGATAGCCCTGTTCGTGACAGTGGCGCCTATGCTGTCGCAATTTACCTATTTCGATACCGACTGGGGCATGATGTCCAGTGCGCCGGATATGGCGTCCGGCCACTATTTCGGCACTGACTCTTCCGGACGCGATCTGTTGGTGCGCGTTGCCATCGGCGGGCGTATCTCATTGATGGTCGGGATTGCCGCCGCGCTGGTGGCGGTCATTGTCGGAACGCTGTATGGCTCGCTGTCCGGCTATCTGGGCGGCAAAATTGATTCTGTGATGATGCGTTTGTTGGAGATCCTCAACTCGTTCCCGTTTATGTTCTTTGTGATTTTGCTGGTGACGTTTTTTGGGCAGAACATTCTGTTGATTTTCGTCGCCATCGGCATGGTCTCCTGGCTTGATATGGCGCGTATCGTGCGTGGTCAAACCCTAAGTCTTAAACGTAAAGAGTTCATCGAAGCCGCGCAGGTGGGTGGCGTGTCGACCGCCAGCATTGTGATCCGCCATATTGTGCCTAACGTCCTGGGCGTAGTGGTAGTGTATGCATCGTTGCTGGTGCCCAGCATGATTCTGTTTGAGTCTTTCCTCAGTTTCCTGGGGCTTGGGACGCAGGAACCGTTAAGCAGTTGGGGAGCGTTGTTGAGCGATGGCGCAAATTCAATGGAAGTCTCACCGTGGCTGCTGCTGTTTCCGGCTGGCTTTCTCGTGGTGACGTTATTCTGTTTTAACTTTATTGGCGATGGCCTGCGTGATGCCCTCGACCCGAAAGATCGTTAAGGAGTACAGCCATGAGCTTATCAGAAACCGCAACTCAGGCGCCGCAACCGGCGAATGTACTGCTGGAGGTAAACGATCTTCGTGTTACGTTCGCTACGCCTGATGGCGATGTGACGGCGGTCAACGATCTGAACTTTACGCTTCGCGCTGGAGAAACGTTAGGTATTGTTGGCGAGTCTGGATCGGGGAAATCGCAAACGGCGTTCGCATTAATGGGACTGCTGGCGACGAATGGTCGAATCGGCGGTTCCGCGACCTTTAACGGACGTGAAATTCTTAATCTACCTGAGCGCGAACTGAATACGCTGCGCGCAGAACAGATTTCGATGATTTTTCAGGACCCGATGACCTCGCTAAATCCTTATATGCGCGTTGGGGAGCAGTTAATGGAAGTCCTGATGCTGCATAAAGGAATGAGCAAAGCGGAAGCTTTTGAAGAGTCCGTCAGAATGCTGGATGCCGTAAAAATGCCGGAAGCGCGCAAACGGATGAAAATGTATCCGCACGAATTTTCCGGCGGAATGCGTCAACGTGTGATGATTGCGATGGCGCTGTTGTGCAGGCCGAAACTGCTTATTGCCGATGAGCCTACCACCGCGCTTGATGTTACCGTGCAGGCGCAGATTATGACCTTGCTTAATGAGCTAAAGCGCGAATTTAATACCGCCATTATCATGATTACCCACGATCTGGGCGTGGTCGCGGGTATTTGCGATAAGGTCCTGGTAATGTATGCCGGGCGTACCATGGAATACGGTAAGGCGCGCGATGTCTTTTATCAGCCCGTTCATCCGTATTCGATAGGCCTGCTTAATGCGGTGCCGCGTCTGGATAGCGAGGGGGCGGAAATGCTGACGATTCCGGGCAATCCTCCCAATTTATTGCGTTTGCCTAAAGGGTGTCCATTCCAGCCGCGTTGTCCTCATGCGATGGAGATCTGCAATAATGCGCCGCCACTTGAAGCGTTCAGTCCTGGTCGCTTGCGCGCCTGTTTTAAACCGGTGGAGGAACTGCTATGAATGCTGTGATTGAACAACGTAAAGTTCTCCTCGAAATCGCCGATCTGAAAGTACATTTTGATATCAAAGAAGGAAAGCAGTGGTTCTGGCAACCGCCGAAAACCCTGAAAGCGGTGGACGGCGTTACGCTACGCCTGTATGAAGGCGAAACGCTGGGCGTGGTGGGCGAATCCGGCTGCGGCAAGTCGACGTTTGCGCGCGCCATTATTGGTCTGGTGAAGGCGACAGACGGTAAAGTCGCCTGGCTGGGAAAAGATCTGTTGGGCATGAAAGCGGATGAGTGGCGCGAGGTGCGCAGCGATATCCAGATGATTTTCCAGGACCCGCTGGCGTCACTCAACCCGCGAATGACGATTGGCGAAATTATCGCTGAACCGCTGCGCACTTATCATCCTAAGCTTTCGCGCCAGGACGTGCGTGACCGCGTGAAAGCCATGATGCTGAAAGTGGGGCTGCTGCCGAATCTCATCAACCGTTATCCCCATGAATTTTCCGGGGGGCAGTGCCAGCGCATCGGTATCGCCCGGGCGTTGATCCTGGAACCTAAGCTTATTATTTGCGATGAGCCGGTGTCGGCGCTGGACGTTTCTATTCAGGCGCAGGTGGTGAATTTGCTCCAGCAGTTACAGCGAGAGATGGGGCTGTCGTTGATTTTTATTGCGCACGACCTGGCGGTCGTAAAGCACATATCCGATCGTGTCCTGGTGATGTATCTCGGTCATGCGGTAGAATTGGGCACCTATGATGAGGTGTACCATAATCCACTGCATCCTTATACCAAAGCGCTGATGTCGGCGGTACCGATTCCCGATCCCGATCTGGAGCGAAATAAGAAGATACAATTGCTGGAGGGCGAATTACCTTCGCCCATTAACCCGCCTTCCGGCTGCGTGTTCCGTACACGCTGTCCGCTAGCCGGGCCAGAATGCGCGCAAACGCGACCGGTGCTGGAAGGGAGTTTTCGCCATGCCGTTTCCTGCCTTAAAGTAGACCCGTTATAATCGCAAGGGCTGACAATTCGTCAGCCCTTCTTTTAGGTGAGGTTACCGTGTCACTTTCTTTGTCGTCGGTTCGCCGTCGTCTTTATCATAATCTGTTCGATTTGACTACGCGCTCAGGTCGCCGTTTTGAAGGGTTATGCGCGCTGTTTGCGCTGCTTAGCGTACTGGTCATTTTTGTTGAATCAGGCGTAGGAACGGAATATCACCTGACATTTGATGAATGGCATATTTTTGTCTGGCTGGAGCTCTGCGTTACCCTGATATTTACCGGTGAATACTTGCTCAGACTGTTTAGCTGGCCCGAACCGGCAAAATACGTTTTTAGTTTCTGGGGATTTATTGATCTGGTGACGATTTTGCCGCTGTACGTCATGTGGCTGTGGCCGGAAATTAGCCTGAACTATATGTTTGCCTGGCGTGCTATGCGAGCGATTCGCGTGCTGCGTATTCTTAAACTGCTACGCTTTATGCCATCCCTGCGCGTATTCTGGAGCGCCATTATTAGCGCGCGTCATCAGCTTATTCTGTTCTATTCATTTATTGCGATCGTGATGATTATTTTCGGTGCCCTGATGTATCTTATTGAAGGACCGAAATATGGCTTCACGACGCTTAATGCCTCGGTGTATTGGGCGATAGTGACAGTCACAACCGTGGGGTACGGTGATATTACGCCGCATACGCCGCTGGGACGTATTGTCGCGTCGGTGCTTATTTTGATTGGTTATTCGGTGATTGCGATTCCTACAGGACTGATTACCACGCACATGAGCAGCGCGTTTCAAAAACGTCACTGGCAGCGAAAATGTCCGCAGTGCCAGCAAAGCCAGCATGAACATAGCGCGCAATATTGTAACCGATGCGGCAGTAAGCTACCGGATTAAACAGGCTTGCCGGAGGGCGCAATCAGACGCCATCCGGCCTGAACCGCTTATTCGCGCCAGAGAATATGGCACAGCTTGTGGTCCTTTTCCCGGCACAGCAGAACGCGGGCGAAAATGTCGTTAATTTCGCCGTCTTCGGTATCCGCCAGGCCAATTACCACCTCGGCAAAAAAGTCTGGATTCAGGTCAAAATCGACGTGCTCTTGCCAGTCTTCAGCGGGATCAAACAACTCCGCGCCGCCGCGCTCCTCGAATTGCAAATTGAACAGAATGATATCAGCCGGATCAAGATTATCCGCCGCCAGCTCAAGAAAAATATCGTAAGCCTGCTCAAGCGTTTCGTCTTCAGTCAGGCGATTGTTCAGATCCATTTCCATAGTGACTACCTGTTTACTCATGTTGGTCACGTTTTACAGCAATGGACTAAAGAAGTAAAACAATCGCTCGGTAATACGCTGCCATAACGGACGTTTTACCCACAAACGCGCATCTAACAGGCGGGAGCGCGAAATATAATCGTCCTGTACCGCAGCCAGATCGGCGCCGAAACCCGTATCATCAATGACCAGCGTAATCTCGAAATTAAGCCACAGGCTACGCATGTCGAGATTCACGGTACCGACCAGGCTCAGTTCGCCATCGACCAGCACGCTTTTGGTATGTAACAGCCCGCCTTCGAACTGATAGATTTTCACGCCCGCCGCCAGTAACTCGCTGAAAAAGGCGCGACTGGCCCAGCCGACGAGCAGTGAATCATTTTTACGGGGCAGGATAATACTGACATCCACGCCGCGCTGCGCAGCGGTACAAATAGCGTGCAGCAGATCGTCGCTGGGGACGAAATATGGCGTGGTCATAATTAAATATTCGCGCGCAGCATAGGTGGCGGTTAATAGTGCCTGGTGAATGAGGTCTTCCGGAAAACCAGGACCGGAAGCAATGGTATGAATGGTATGCCCGCTGGCCTGCTCAAACGGCATAATATTCACATCAGGCGGGGGAGGCAGAATGCGTTTACCCGTCTCGATTTCCCAATCGCAGGAGTAAACAATCCCCATTGCTGTCGCCACGGGGCCCTCCATCCGCGCCATCAAATCGACCCATTGCCCAACGCCGGCATCCTGTTTGAAAAAACGCGGGTCCACCATATTCATACTGCCGGTATAGGCGATGTAATTGTCAATCATCACCATTTTACGGTGCTGGCGAAGATCCATACGGCGTAAAAAGACGCGCATCAGATTCACCTTCAGCGCCTCTACGACTTCAATGCCAGCGTTACGCATCATGGCCGCCCAGGGGCTGCGGAAGAAAGCGACGCTACCCGCGGAGTCCAGCATAAGCCGGCAGTGGATGCCGCGGCGGGCGGCGGCCATTAGCGATTCAGCGACCTGATCCGCCATGCCGCCTGGCTGCCAGATGTAAAACACCATTTCGATATTATGCCGCGCCAGTTGGATATCGCGAATAAGCGCCTGCATGACATCATCGGAGTCGGTAAGCAATTGCAACTGGTTGCCTTTGACGCCCGCAATCCCCTGACGTCGTTCGCACAGCTTAAACAAGGACGATGCGACGCTACTGTTTTCTTGCGCGAAAATGTGTTTGCAGGCTTTGAGGTCATTCAACCATTTGGCGGTAGACGGCCACATGGCGCGGGCACGCTCGGCGCGACGTTTGCCTAAATGCAATTCGCCCACGGACAAATAGGCGATGATCCCGACCAGCGGAAGGATATAGATGATTAACAACCAGGCCATTGCGGAGGGAACTGCGCGCCGTTTCATTAGAATACGTAATGTGACGCCGGCAATGAGAACCCAGTATCCCAAAATGACCAGCCAACTCACCACGGTGTAGAAGGTTGTCATAACTTTAAAAATCCTTTAGAAAGCGTGTTGTTAAGAGTTTACGCGTCAGGATTCACATGGCAAATAAAAACACGGGAAAAGCGCTGGTCTGCATCCGGCGAGGGGGTATAATGGCGCTTCTGTTACAGTGAGAGTCGTAAACATGAAGCGTAGTAGAACGGAAGTGGGGCGCTGGCGAATGCTACGTCAGGCGAGCCGCCGTAAAGCGCGTTGGCTTGAAGGGCAATCACGCCGTAATATGCGTATCCATACCATCAGGAAATGCATCTTTAATCGTCAGCGTAATTCATTACTCTTTGCGATTCACGGTGTGTGAGCCAGAAAGGGCACCGTATGCGGTGCCCAACAGGCCATCCTTTTCAAAAGATCTTCTTATACGGTTTGACCGAAACCTGCGCATAGACGCCCGCTGCGACGTAGGGGTCCGCATCAGCCCAGGATTGCGCCGCTTCTAAAGATTCAAATTCAGCAATCACCGTTGACCCGGTAAATCCGGCTACCCCAGGATCGTTACTGTCCACTGCGGGCATCGGCCCGGCAGTTAATAATCGCCCTTCATCATGCAGAAGTTGCAGGCGCGCCAGATGCGCGGGCCGTACCGAGAGGCGTTTTTCAAGCGAGTTGGCATTATCCTGAGCGTAAATAACATACAGCACGGGTAGAGCTCCTTAATCGGTAAAAGTTGCTGATTACGTTATTGGAAAGGGCATTTAACTGCAATGTAAAGATACCGACTTTGTTAAACATGCACATTTTGTGTGGTGTTTTTGTGCAATATCATCTTTTAAATGCCGCTATCGGCAATGCCTTATTGAATATGATTGCTATTTGCATTTAAAATTCAGCTCTGGTTTTTCAACTGAAACGATTATGACTTCAATGACCCTTGATTTACCTCGTCGCTTTCCCTGGCCGACACTCCTTTCCGTAGGCATTCATGGTGCTGTAGTGGCAGGTTTGCTCTATACCTCGGTACATCAGGTTATTGAATTGCCTGCGCCAGCGCAGCCTATCACGGTGACAATGGTTTCACCCGCTGACCTGGAGCCGCCCCAGGCGGTTCAGCCGCCGCCGGAGCCGGTGGTTGAACCCGAACCGGAGCCAGAGCCGATCCCTGAACCGCCTAAAGAAGCGCCCGTGGTGATTGAGAAACCCAAACCTAAGCCAAAACCCAAGCCAAAACCGAAACCGGAACCGGTGAAAAAGGTTGAAGAGCAGCCGAAGCGCGAAGTCAAACCAGCCGCGCCGCGTCCTGCCTCACCGTTTGAAAATAGCGCCCCGGCGCGGCCAACAAGCAGCACCGCGTCGGCGACCAGCAAGCCGGCGGTGAGCGTGCCCACTGGACCTCGCGCTCTGAGCCGTAACCAGCCGCAGTATCCGGCGCGAGCACAGGCGTTACGTATTGAAGGCCGCGTAAAGGTGAAGTTTGACGTGACCGCTGCTGGGCGAGTGGAAAATGTACAGATTCTGTCCGCGCAGCCAGCCAATATGTTTGAGCGTGAAGTTAAGAATGCGATGCGCAAATGGCGCTATGAAGCAGGCAAGCCGGGTTCCGGGCTGGTGGTCAATATTATCTTCCGTCTGAACGGTACGGCGCAGATTGAGTAATCTCTGGCGCCGCCAGCCAGGAATATACCATCACCTGCTGGCGGCGTAAGCGGGTATACTTAACCCTGAACCGGGAGCGGGCGAGGTTTACCGTCCGGATCGACGGCAACATAAATAAACAGCGCCTCGGTGGCCTTGTAGCGCTGTCCAATCGGTTCTGACGCGACTTTTTTAACCCAGACTTCAATATTGATGCTAATAGACGTCGTACCGCGTTTAACGCAGCGCGCGTAGCAACATACGACATCGCCAACCGCGACGGGGCGCAGAAATGTCATTCCTTCCACGCGTACGGTTACAACCCGACCGTGCGCGATCTCTTTGGCCAGTATCGCGCCGCCAATATCCATTTGCGACATCAGCCAGCCGCCAAAAATATCGCCGTTCGCATTGGTATCGGCAGGCATGGCCAATGTACGTAAAACCAGCTCGCCCTGAGGAGTATTATCCATTGTTGTCATTGTAAAACCGACTATCAGAAAAAATTACAGCCGCGATGCTACTATGAATTTTGTGTGGAGAATAGTGGGAATAAAGGTACTGACGGGAAAGCGCAGGGCGTAAAGGCGGAGAAAATATCGCCAGGCGTTCGCAGTCTGGCGATGATAAGTCACGGGAGGGTTATGATTTATCTTCCTGTGGCAGATGCCGGTAGATATAGACGCCGCTCAGCAGGGTAAAAATGAGCGTCAGCGCCGTGAGTCCAAAGACCTTAAAGTTGACCCAGATATTTTGCGGCAACCAGAAGGCGATATAAATGTTAGCCAGACCGCACGCAATAAAAAACAGCGCCCACGCCAGGTTCAGCTTTGACCAGACCTGCTGCGGCAACGCCAGTTCTTTACCTAACATACGTTGGATTAACGGTTTTTTCATCACCCACTGGCTTATTAACAGCGCGCCGGCGAACAGCGCATAAATAACCGTCACCTTCCATTTAATAAATTCATCGTTATGGAAGAAGAGCGTCAGACCGCCGAAGACGGCAACCAGAACAAAGGTAATCAGCGCCATCTTCTCTATTTTCCGATAGCGCACCCAGCTATAAATCAGCACGATTGCCGTCGCGACAATCAGTGCGGAGGTCGCCGCATAGATGTCATAAAGTTTATAAAACGCAAAAAAGACAACCAGCGGTAAAAAATCCAGAAACTGCTTCATTCTTCGATTCCATCATCAACGAGCGTCGAATGCGCCGCGTAACGGCGCATTGCGGATTATTGGCGAATCAACATATACAGGCGGAATAAGTAGATAAGCAATACTGCGGAAATCAGATTGCTCAACGTATTCGCCAGTACAGCGCCTACATTTGGGGTCAGTACAGCGAAGCTGGGCGCGAACAGCAATAGCAATGTTTTAGCCAGTAACCAGCCTATCACCGCGGGCGCGACCAGTCTCATGTTAGCCCAGGCTAAACGCATACTGCTGCGCATTGCGGCAAACACGCCCATTTTCTCTTCAACCAACATCACTGGCGCAAGCGCCAGCACAATGGCCATAATAATCCCCGGAACGACAATCAGCATTATACCGATTTGCACTAACAGGGTAGTCAGAAAAATGAGAATAAACAGTTTAGGCAATGCAGGGGCGCTGGCGCCGATAGCGCGCAGCGCGCTAACCCGATGTCCCGCTGAAACTAACTGAATCATCAGGATGATACCGCCGGCCAGAATAGCGTTGCCGATAAGCCCGGAAAACGTCGAGGCGGCAGAGGCGCGCAACAGGATCTGCTGCTGCTCCGGCGTCATATTTTGTACCAGCTCAAACAGGCCAGCGCTGCCTGCCAGATGTTCTCCTTCACTGAGTTGCGCGATTTGCGCATCGCTGGGTGAAAAGGCATGACCTAAGACCACCGTGATAAATGCGCACAGCAACGAAACCAGCAAGATAGTAATAAATTGATTTCGGAAAAAATTTCCGGCGTCACGGTAAACGGACTTCGCCGTGATAGACATGCACTCTCCTTGAGTTTTGCAGGTGTTAATTTGCGGGCAATTGTACCCTGGATAACTCTACAGTGGCAGCATCAGCAGTTGTATGGAAAAGCATATCTTTGTAAAGCGGCGGTAATCCGTATCGCGCGCGGGCGCGATTGCACGCCTCATTCACTTCGCCTCCTTCGCCCGATATCGAAAATTCGCGACAGGTTGAAGGGCGGTTTTCATAAATAGCGCAACTGACGTTTTCACCCGGCGTGCCAATTAGCGCTTTACAGTGCGGCTGTTTTTGGTTTGTACCGGCCATACAACGTAAAAAAGGGGTAACAGGCTCGGTTAATGATGCCGGAACGCGTCCGCTGGCATCGTCGCCTTCAGCCCAATAAAAGGAGACACGAAAATAGGCACAACAGGCACCGCATGTCATGCATGGGTTAAGAACGCTCATGATTCACCTGCAAAAACTCACGTATCAATAGATTACAACGGAAATTAATCTGTCCCGCAGTGTTCGCGAATCTTAACGCCACGCGCCATTGCGGGACATTGATTACCTTAGCCAGCCTTTATCGCCAGGGCAACAGAGCAGACAAATATTTGCATAGCGTGAATATGTCAAAATTGATCTGAATTCCTATAACCAGGATTTTCAATACAAGTTCTAAATTAATCTGGATCAATAAATGTTAAATTATAAGAACAAATGTGATCTGTGTTAGATCACTTATTACTTCATTGTGGGTATATTCATCACGCTTTTATAACCATAACGATGGAGCGGGTATGAAAAAATTTACAGTGGCGGCACTGGCGTTAACAACTCTTCTCTCAGGCAGCGCGTTCGCGCACGAAGCCGGAGAATTCTTTATGCGTGCAGGTCCGGCAACCGTCAGACCTACAGAAGGGGCGGGTGGTACGCTGGGGCATTTAAACGGGTTTGATGTGAGTAATAACACGCAACTCGGCCTGACATTCACTTACATGGCGACGGACAATATCGGGGTTGAATTGCTGGCGGCCACGCCGTTCCGCCATAAGGTGGGTACGGGCGCGACGGGTGATATCGCCACGGTCCACCTGTTACCGCCAACGTTAATGGCGCAGTGGTACTTCGGCGATTCCAGCAGCAAAGTGCGTCCTTATGTCGGCGTGGGGGTGAACTACACCACCTTCTTCGATAACGACTTTAACGATAATGGTAAAAAGACCGGGCTGTCCGATCTGAGCTTTAAGGATTCCTGGGGCGCGGCAGGGCAAGTTGGGGTAGATTACCTGATTAACCGCGACTGGTTAATTGGCGCCTCTGTCTGGTACATGGATATTGATACTACCGCCAATTATAAAATGGGCGGCGTGCAGCAGCATGACAGCGTGCGTCTGGACCCATGGGTATTTATGTTCTCGGCAGGCTATCGTTTCTAATCGCATGATGTTGTGACGAAAAAAGACCCCGCCAGGCGGGGTCAAAAAAGGACATGACACACGGATTTTACTTGTCGGAACTCACTTGTCTTCTTTCGGTTCGCCGCAGCCTAGTTCTGCGCCAGTGAGAGGATCAACGGTGGGGTCCGATTTCGTTCTTTCTGCCATCGCTTTGAGCAGCGCCATCTGCTCGCGCGGCAATTTCACTGTCGCCAGGCCATCGCCGCCATCAACAGCAGGCATCGGTTCTGCGACATAGTTGAAGTTCTCATCGCTATTCCAGCTACCTCGCGGATCGTCGCCTTGCGACATGTTGTAGTACACGTCGGTATACTGTTCTACCGGCGGTAATTTACCCGGCGGGAAGTTGTTACGAATCGAATACAGCGCCTTTTCAAAAGAGAGCTGGTGCGCGACTTCACGGGTCATTAAGAAACTGAGCGTGTCTTTTACGCCAGGATCGTCGGTCAGGTTAATCAGGCGTTCATAAATAATCTTCGCTCGCGCCTCTGCCGCGATGTTTGAGCGTAGATCGGCTGTGACTTCGCCGATAGTATCAATATAAGCCGCGGTCCACGGTACGCCGCCGGAGTTCGTCAACGCCGGGCCGCCGCCATACAGCAGAGAGGTGATATGGCTGTCATTACCATTCTGCGTCAGCGAGCGATAAAGTTCCGCTTCGCTTTCGGTACCTTCCGCCAGCTCGCCTTTAGCGCCTTTATTAAGCATTCCTACCAGTGAGCCGATAATTTCCAGATGACTCAGCTCCTCGGTGGCGATGTCCATTAACATCTCTCTACGACCGGCATCATCATCGCTTAAACCTTGCGTGAAGTAGCGGCAGGCGGCCGCCAGTTCGCCCTGCGGGCCGCCAAACTGTTCCAGCAGCAGGTTCGCTAATCCAGGATTAGGTTCGCTCACTCGCACAGTATATTGAAGTTGTTTTACGTGTCGAAACATATTGCCTCCTGCTTATTATTTATTTTTTGGCTTCAACGCCATCTGCTTCAGATCGCAGTAAAAATTGTTCCGTTGTCTGCGGAATATGTTTGATAAGCCAGTCAGCCATTTGCATTTCTTCTTTCAGAATGGCTTCAATCGTTGGAATTGAGGCAGTGTCGCCAGCTTTTTTTGCCGCCGCCAGCAGGGAGGTATAACAAGCAATTTCGAACTGCTCGAAAACATAACCGCTAATTGAACCTTTGACAATTTCATCGGAAGGGAACATGCCACCGATAGATTGCCCCATTGCTGCCATTTTACTCATGGAGTCTTTCAACACCGAACGGGAAATGCCATTACGGTCCAACACTTCTTCGAGCATGGTAATTTGATGTTTGGTTTCACTAATATGTTGTTCAATTCTGGCTTTTATATCAGGATAATTTTCAATACGGCTGGCCATAGATTCAAGCATCGATTCTGCCTGTTTTTCCATGGCATGGGCGTCACGAAGCCAGTCATGATAATGTTCAGTATAATTCATTTTACATTCCTCAATGCGTGATAATCTGCCCCGATAATAAAATCGGAATCATGCAAGCTGATAATTAAAAATATTATTTCGATTTGCGTTCAGCACTTTTATTAACATTGCTGACTGCTAAATCGGTAAGTTTTAAATCAGTTTGTTTTTCCTCGTCGAGGGTTTCTTTGAGCAGTTTTAATGCCTTGCTATAGCCGAGCTGCTCGGCCAGGGTGGCTAGCGTGCCGTAGCTGGCGATTTCGTAATGCTCGACTTTTTGCGCCGCGGCGATAAGCGCTGCATCGCGTACTTCGTTTTTCTCCGTACTTTCGATGACTTCATTGGCTTCTTCGATCAGCCCTTCCATAGCGACGCATTTCATTCTTTTCAGTTTAATGCCAGATTCAGATTCGACGATCTGATCAATACGTTCAATCTGACCCTGGGTTTCTTCAAGATGAGATTGAAAGGCCTGGCTTAATTTTTCATTGGACGTGGCTCTGGCAAGTTTAGGAAGAGCCTTGGTTAATTGTTTTTCTGCACTATAGGTATCTGAAAGTAGATGGATAAAAAGGTCTTCAACGGTTTTGATATTCATAAATCTAATTCTCCCGGGCAAAATACTGCGAGCCAGAAGACTCGCAGATTGCTTGATAAAAGCATGTGTTATATTTACATTACAGTAAATCAGGAATTATCGGATTTACGTCCGCCGTGACTATTCTGACCACCTTTTTTACCGGCTTCAGAAGCTCGTTGCGGATCGTTTTTGAAATTCCCGCCGCTATGCTGACCGCCTTTGCGGCCCGCTTCAGATGCTTTTTCACGATTCTCGGCGAAATTTCCTGAACCACCACGATGTTCGGCCATATTATTTCTCCTGTCTCGTTGCTTGCTGAAAAAATCGGTTTTAACCGTGTCGACACCCTATTAAAATTAGTTGGTTAAACCGATTAGTCAAATTGACGGAAATAGTTGTGATTTACCGCGTAAATAACGCACAAAAAATGGTTTAGAGATAATATATTCTATATTTTCTTTTAGAATAAGCGATTTAACAGAAAATGCTTTGCATTGTTATTAATAACAAGAGTCACTATCTGCGGCCCTGGAAACGTTAATGCATTGTTTGTTGACATTTCTTTACATAAAGGCGGGGGAAATTGACGTGAAAACGCTAAATTTTTCGGCGTGATTAGGAGTTTTCTTAGCAAAAATTGACTTCAGACTTTTTGAAAGCTGGACGGGGAATAACACCAAAAAGATTGATGATGTACGCCTGAATCGTGATTCTGGTTTGGCGCCAACCTCTCATTAAGCCGCCAGCGTTATGCTGACGGCTTAACCCGTTATGCGCGGCTGGCGGCTTTCATCGCTGAGACAAAGGACCTGAGCTCCGCCAACATCTGTTCGGGAGACGCGAGGTTTTTCTCGATAATCTTGACAATGGCTGAGCCGGAGATAGCGCCAGCCGCCCCGGCACGCACGGCCGCAGACACCTGTTCCGGCGAGGAGATACCGAAGCCCTGTAACGCAGGCGCGGCATGGTACTCTTTAAGCTTCTCAATGAGATGATGCAACGGCAATGCGCCACGGTTTTCCGCGCCGGTGACGCCCGAACGCGAAAGCAGGTAGGTGTAACCGCGGCCGTAAGATGCGACCTGGCGCAGAAGATCGTCATCCGCATTTGGCGGGCAGATGAAGATCGGCGCGATATTATGCCGTAACGCCGCCTGGCGGAAGGGGGCCGATTCTTCAACCGGGACATCTGCGACCAGCACGGAATCTACGCCAACCTGTTCACAACGGGCATAGAATGCATCTATGCCGTTATTGAACACCAGATTCGCGTACATTAGCAGGCCAATCGGAATGGTCGGGTGTTTTTCACGAATCAGCGCCAGCATTTCAAAACACTGAGCCGGCGTGACGCCAGCGGCGAAGGCGCGTAAGTTCGCATTCTGGATGGTAGGGCCATCGGCCAGCGGATCGGAGAAGGGAACCCCCAGTTCCAGAGCGTCGGCGCCAGCGTCAATCAGTGTGTCGATAATTTTCAGTGACTGTTCAATGCCAGGGTCGCCCAGGGTCACGAAGGGGACAAAAGCGCCTTCCCGGCGATCGTTGAGCTGTGCAAATAAATTTTCGTAGCGTTCCATCAGATTTCCCCTCGCGCTTTCAGGATATCGTGTACGGTAAAGATGTCTTTATCACCGCGGCCAGAGAGATTGACCACCAGCAGTTGTTCTTTTTCCGGCTGCTCGCGCATCATTTTCAGAGCGTGCGCCAACGCGTGGGAGGATTCCAGCGCCGGGATAATTCCCTCATGGCGGCACAACGTTTTGAAGGCTTCCAGCGCCTCATCATCGGTAATGGAGACATAATCCGCGCGTCCGATGCTGTTCAGGTACGCATGTTGCGGCCCAACGGATGGGAAATCGAGCCCGGCGGAAATGGAATAGGACTCTTCAATTTGCCCGTCCGCTGTTTGCATCATCGGCGCTTTCATCCCGAAATAGATGCCAACGCGACCATGTTTAAGCGGCGCGCCATGCTCGCCGGTTTCAATACCGTGACCGCCAGGTTCAACGCCTATTAGCCCGACGCTGGTATCATTAATAAAATCCGCAAACATCCCGATAGCGTTTGAGCCGCCGCCGACGCAAGCGATAACGGCATCTGGCAGACGGCCCTCTTTGTCGAGGATTTGCGCTTTCGTCTCTTCGCCAATCATGCGCTGGAACTCGCGAACGATGGTGGGATAGGGATGCGGTCCTGCCGCCGTGCCGAGCATATAGTGCGCGGTTTCGTAACTACCGGACCAGTCGCGCAGCGCCTCGTTACAGGCATCTTTTAGCGTAGCGGAGCCGCTATGAACCGGGATAACCTCAGCGCCCATCAGACGCATACGGAAGACGTTCGGCGACTGGCGCTCAACGTCTTTGGCGCCCATATAGATACGGCATTTCAGACCCAGCAGGGCGCTGGCGAGCGCAGAGGCGACGCCGTGCTGGCCGGCGCCGGTTTCAGCGATAATCTCGCTTTTCCCCATCCGTTTGGCCAGCAGCGCCTGACCCAGTACCTGATTGGTTTTGTGTGCGCCGCCGTGCAGTAAATCTTCGCGCTTTAAATACAACGTGGTACGCGTACCGGCGGTAATGTTCTGGCATTTCGTCAGTGCGGTGGGGCGTCCCGCGTAGTTTTTTAGCAGATCGGCGAATTGCGCCTGAAATTCAGGATCTTTTTGCGCGCTGACGAAGGCCTCTTCAAGCTGGTTCAGCGCAGGCATCAGGATCTGCGGCACATACATGCCGCCGAATTCACCAAAGTAGGGATTGAGAAGTGTTGTCATGTTTTTTCCTTAATATGCGCGCAGTGTCTGAAAAACCGAGGCCAGAAGACGAGCATCTTTGATGCCCGGCTGTGACTCCACACCTGAATTAAAATCGAGACCGGCACAGCCGACTTGCGCCGCCTGGACGCAGTTATCGGCCGCCAGCCCGCCCGCCAGTAACACATTATCCAGCGGTTGCCCCCGTAGCAGTGACCAGTCGAAGCGCTGCCCGCTGCCGCCTTGCCCATTGTCGAAAATGTATTTATCGACATGGTGATAATCGCGTGCGGGAAGGGCATCGCTAACGCTCAGCGCCTTCCAGATTTGCACATTGCGCGGCAACGCCTCACGCAGTGCGTTGACATACGCCTGGTCTTCGCTGCCATGTAGCTGTACGGCAGAAAGCGACAGGACGGCGGCTTTCTGGCAAACATCGGCGATATCAGCGTCCTGGAAAACGCCGACATACTGTAATGGTGCGCCGCTTATCACTTCTCGCGCCTGCTCAACGCTCACCGCGCGCGGAGATGAGGGCACAAAAATCAACCCGCCATATATTGCGCCAGCGTCACAGGCCGCTTTAGCGTCCTGGGCGCGGGTCAGGCCGCAGACTTTATTTTCGCCAAGCAGCACGCGACGGACGGCGGCGTTAAGATCGTCATGCGCCATTAACGCGGAGCCAATTAAAAAACCGTTGGCGAAGTGGCTCAGTTCGCGTACCTGACCATAGGTGTTAATCCCGGACTCGCTGATGACAGTCACGCCGTGGCCCAGTTTTGGCGCCAGCTGGCGGGTGCGATTCAAATCAATCGACAGATCGCGCAGATCGCGATTGTTGATACCTACCACTTTTGCGCCTAACGCTATCGCGCGCTCCCGTTCTTCGTCATTACTGACCTCCGTGAGCACGCCCATTTTCAGACTGTGCGCGACGGCGGAGAGTTGGCGATACTGTTCGTCATCCAGAACCGAGAGCATCAGTAAACAGGCATCGGCCTGATAGTAACGGGCAAGGTAGATCTGATAGGGATCGATAATAAAATCCTTACACAGAATCGGCTGCGGCGCGCTTTGGCTAACGACCGGCAGAAAATCGAAGCTCCCCTGAAAATATTTTTCGTCGGTGAGCACCGAGATCGCCGAGGCGTAATGTTGATAAATACTGGCAATACGCGCCGGATCGAAATCGTCGCGAATCACGCCTTTTGATGGCGATGCTTTCTTACACTCCAGAATAAAGGCGGTACGCGCGCCCTGGAGCGCATCATAAAAATGGCGTGTACTTGGCTGGATCTCATTTTGAAAGCTGGCCAGCGGCTGTTGCTGTTTGCGGGCTTCTACCCAAATCGCCTTGTCTGCGACGATTTTCGCTAAAACGGTTTGCATTATTTACCCTCTTGCCGCCAGTGCGGTGACTCTGTCATATGCGGTGCCGTTGCGCAGAACATCAAGCACGGTTTGCGCGTTGGCTTTGAGATCTTCCTGACCATGCAGACGCATCAGCATCGCCACGTTGGCGGCGACGGCGGCCTCATGCGCGGCATCGCCTTTACCTTGTAATAACCGCGTCAGAATGTCACGGTTTTCTTCCGGCGTGCCGCCAGCCAACTGATCCTGATGGTAAGGCGTCAGGCCAAAATCCTCCGCCGTAAGTTGATAGCTTTTAATTTCTCCGTCATGCAGCTCCGCGACAATCGTCGGCGCATGGAGCGAAACCTCATCCATGCCGCCGCTATGTACCACCGCCGCGCGCTGATAGCCCAGTACCCGTAAGGTTTCCGCAATCGGCAGCACCAGTTCCGGGCTATAGACGCCAATCAATGCCAGCGGCGGATGCGCCGGGTTGATCAGCGGGCCGAGTACGTTGAACAGGGTTCGCGTTTTTAACTGTTGGCGAACCGGCATCGCGTGACGGAATCCGGTGTGATATTTCGGCGCGAACAGGAAACAGACGCCCAGTTCATCTAACGCCTGACGTGATTTATCGGCGTTCATATCCAGATTAATACCGAACGCCGCCAGCAGATCGGATGACCCCGATTTGCTGGACACGCTACGGTTGCCGTGTTTCGCCACTTTCAGTCCACAGGCCGCTGCGACAAAGGCGCTGGCGGTAGAGATATTGATGCTGTTACTGCCATCGCCGCCGGTACCAACGATATCCGCAAACAGATAGTCCGGGCGCGGGAACGGGGCGGCATTTTCCAGCAACGCAGTGGCGGCGCCGGCAATTTCATTGGGATGCTCGCCGCGAATTTTCATGCTCACCAGCGCGGCGGCGAGCTGTTCAGGCTTAAGTTCGCCGCGGACGACCGCCGAAAACAACTGATGGCTCTCTTGTTGCGTCAGTGTTTGCGCCTGATAGAGTTTCTCCAGAATCGGCTGTAGGGTGTTGGTCGGTTCCAGCTTTTGCTGCGCCCAGGCTAATGTTTGCTCCAGCAGACGCGCGCCCTGTGTCGTCAGGATGGACTCAGGATGAAATTGAAAACCGCAAACGCGATCCGCATCATGACGTACCGCCATCACCATGCCGTTGAAATGGGCGTTAATGGTTAGCCCGGCAGGAACATTACTGCCGACCAGCGAATGATAACGCGCGACCGGTAGCGGATTCGCCAGCCCGGCGAACATCGCCTGACCGTCATGCTCAATGCTGGAGGCTTTGCCATGCAGGATTTCTCCCGCCTGACCGACATAACCGCCGTAAGCTTCGACAATCGCCTGATGCCCCAGACAAATGCCGATGATCGGTAACTTGCCGCGTAGTCGGGTCAGCAGCTCCGGCATACAGCCTGCCTCGCTGGGAACGCCCGGACCGGGGGAGAGCATTAGCACCGGATTTTTCATTGTCGCCAGGCGATCGATAAGCGTCTGCGCCGGAATATGGTTACGGTAAATCACCACGTTATGACCGTTGGTCCGTAGCTGATCTGCCAGGTTCCAGGTAAACGAGTCGATGTTATCGAGCAGCAGAATATCAGCCATCAGAAGGTCTCCTGTGCATGATGCGCGGTGGCGATAGCACGCAATACGGCGCGCGCTTTATTACGGGTTTCATCGGCTTCAGACTGCGGAACCGAGTCCAGTACAATTCCGGCGCCCGCCTGTACGGTGGCGATACCGTTTTCCACCAGCGCGGAGCGGATAACAATACAGGTGTCCAGATCGCCGTGGGCGGTGAAGTAACCGACCGCGCCGCCATAGCTGCCGCGGCGCTGTCCTTCCGCATCGGCAATCAACTGCATGGCGCGTACTTTCGGCGCGCCGCTCAGGGTGCCCATGTTCATGCAGGCGCGATAGGCGTGCAGCGCGTCGAGATCGTGACGCAGTTCGCCCACCACCCGGGAAACCAAATGCATCACGTACGAATAGCGGTCAACTTTTGTCAGATCGGCAACGTAGCGACTGCCCGGCGTACAGATGCGCGCCAGGTCATTGCGCGCCAGATCGACCAGCATCAGATGTTCGGAAAGCTCTTTATGGTCGGTACGCATGTCCAGCTCAATACGGCTGTCGAGATCTCTGTCCAGCGTACCATCGGCGCGGCGACCGCGTGGACGGGTACCCGCGATGGGGTAAATCTCAATCTGACGACTGGCGGCGTCATATTTCAGCGAGCTTTCCGGCGACGCGCCGAAAAGCGTGAAATCATTATCCTGCATAAAGAACATATACGGGCTGGGGTTGCTCTTTTTCAGCACGTAGTAGGCAGCCAACGGCGACGGGCAGGGCAGTGAAAAGCGGCGCGACGGCACCACCTGAAATATCTCCCCCGCGCGGATGGCTTTTTGCAACTGGCGTACCACCGCGCCGAACGCGTCATCGCTCTGATTGCATTCGCAGCGCATGTCCGGCACCGGCGTGACCGGCAACGGCGGCGCAGGCTGGGTTAACTGTTGGCTAAGGTAAGCCAGGCGGGCGTTCAGGCGCTGTTTTTCCCGGTCGCTTGCGGTGAACAGACTGGCCTGAATACGAGTGCTTTTTTTCTGATGATCTATCACCATCAGCGTTTCCGCTAAATAAAAGCAGTAGTCCGGGCAGTTATTGCCAGCCTCAAGGTGTGGCAGCGCTTCAAAGCCAGCGACCAGGTCGTAGGCAAACAGACCGCCGAAAAACATAGCCTCCCGCTCTTGCGTCGGTATGTTCACCACTCCCTGTAACAGACGGAACGCATTAAATACCGACAGAGAGCATAAACGGGCGTCTTCATCTAATAATGGGCTGACGGGCGGAAAGCGTAGAATGCGACCGACAGGCAGGACTTCGTTCTCCACGCCAGCGGGGAGGGCGGTATCCAGTAGCGGTAATAACGAGGCGCCATTATCAGATAACGCCTGAATAGTGACAGTGTCACCTAGAGCGGTAATGCGCAGCGCGCTATCTACCAGCAGCAGGCTTTTTAAATCGTCTTTACTGTCGATATCCGCGGATTCCAGCAGCAGCGTTGCCGGGCGATCGCCGCAGACCTGATGAAAAAGCGCCGTTGGGTTTTCCCGGTAGGCGGCATCGCAGGTCAACAGTTCGAGCGTGGGTTTTGGTGTTTGCATGGTTATTCTCATTATTTTGTTCAAAAAAAAGCCCGCTTAACAGGCGGGCCGGGTATCGTTTGGCTGATTACAGCTGTTCATACACCGCCCGCTATCAGGAAGTGCGCCACCAACCGTGTAATGCAAATGTCGCTGCCATTTTAGATACCCTCTTCATGTGAACTTTCGTACTAGTTAACTAGTTCGATGGAATAATGTCAACACCTATTTCAGTATATTTGCCGGAACCGTTATGATGTACATGACATACCTTTATCTCTATGGGAGCCGCCTTGAGCGACACGAATTACGCAGTGATTTACGATCTGCACAGTCATACCACGGCGTCCGATGGACTGTTGACGCCAGAAACATTAGTACACCGTGCGGTAGAGATGCGAGTCGGCACGCTGGCGATTACCGATCATGACACCACAGCCGCGATTCCTGCGGCAAGAGAAGAAATTTCACGTTCCGGGCTGGCCCTGAATCTTATTCCCGGCGTGGAGATTTCAACGGTCTGGGAGAATCATGAGATTCACATTGTGGGTCTGAATATTGATATTGCGCACCCGGCAATGCGCGATTTTCTGGCGCAGCAGACACAGCGGCGTCAGGCGCGTGGTCGGCTCATTGCGGAGCGTCTGGAAAAAGCCCATATTCCCGGCGCGTGGGAAGGGGCATTGAGACTGGCCAATGGCGGCGCGGTGACGCGCGGCCACTTCGCCCGCTTTCTGGTGGAGTGCGGCAAAGCCGCAACCATGGCGGATGTTTTTAAAAAATATCTCGCGCGTGGGAAAACCGGTTACGTTCCGCCGCAGTGGTGTACAATAGAACAAGCTATTGATGTCATTCATCATTCTGGCGGTAAGGCGGTGTTGGCCCATCCGGGACGCTACGACCTTAGCGCTAAGTGGCTGAAAAGATTAGTGGCATATTTTGCCGACCATCATGGCGACGCGATGGAAGTGGCGCAGTGCCAACAATCGCCCAATGAACGCACCCAACTGGCGACGCTTGCGCGTCAGCATCATTTATGGGCATCGCTTGGATCTGATTTCCATCAGCCCTGCCCGTGGATTGAGTTGGGGCGTAAACTCTGGCTGCCCGCTGGCGTTGAAGGCGTATGGCAGACATGGGAACAGCCGCAAATATCACAGTGAGGGAAGTATGAGCCAGTTTTTTTATATCCATCCGGATAACCCACAGCAACGGCTGATTAATCAGGCCGTCGACATTGTGCGTAAAGGCGGTGTTATTGTTTATCCAACCGATTCCGGCTATGCCCTAGGTTGTAAAATTGAAGACAAAGGCGCAATGGAGCGCATTTGCCGCATCCGTCATCTGCCGGACGGCCACAACTTCACGCTGATGTGCCGCGATTTGTCCGAGTTGTCGACCTACTCCTACGTCGACAACGTGGCATTTCGTCTGATGAAAAACAATACGCCGGGTAATTACACCTTTATCCTGAAGGGGACAAAAGAGGTGCCGCGCCGTCTGTTGCAGGAAAAGCGTAAAACTATCGGCCTGCGCGTACCGTCAAACCCGATTGCGCTGGCGTTATTGGATACGCTGGGCGAACCAATGCTCTCGACGTCGTTGATGCTGCCTGGCAGCGATTTTACCGAGTCGGACCCGGAGGAGATTAAAGATCGGCTGGAGAAGCAGGTGGATCTGATCATCCACGGCGGTTACCTCGGTCAACAGCCTACCACGGTAATCGATTTGACCAATGACTCCCCGGTGGTGCTGCGCGAAGGCGTCGGCGACGTTACACCTTTCTTATAAGGGCGTAAGCCTGTATACTACGCGGCCTTAAAATGGCGCGGCAACGCGCCGTTCATTCTCCTGTTCGACGCCTGTGAAGGCGACACCTGAAGGAAGCTCTATGAGCGAAAAGTTACAAAAAGTGCTGGCGCGCGCTGGCCACGGCTCTCGCCGTGAAATCGAATCCATTATTGAAGCGGGACGTGTCAGCGTTGACGGTAAAATCGCCACGCTTGGCGATCGTGTTGAAGTCACTCCCGGTTTGAAAATCCGTATTGACGGTCACCTGATTTCGGTGAAAGAGTCGGCGGAACAAATTTGCCGCGTTCTGGCCTATTACAAACCAGAAGGTGAACTGTGTACCCGCAATGACCCTGAAGGGCGGCCAACCGTTTTTGATCGCTTACCGAAACTGCGCGGCGCGCGGTGGATTGCGGTAGGACGTCTGGATGTCAACACCTGCGGGCTATTGTTGTTTACCACCGACGGTGAACTGGCGAACCGCCTGATGCATCCTAGTCGTGAAGTTGAACGTGAATATGCCGTGCGCGTGTTCGGTCAGGTGGATGAATCGAAACTGCGTGATTTAAGCCGTGGCGTACAGTTGGAAGATGGTCCGGCGGCATTTAAGACCATTAAATTCAGCGGCGGCGAAGGCATTAACCAGTGGTATAACGTGACGCTGACGGAAGGGCGTAACCGCGAAGTTCGCCGACTGTGGGAAGCGGTAGGCGTTCAGGTCAGCCGTCTGATCCGCGTTCGTTACGGCGATATCCCGCTGCCGAAAGGCCTGCCGCGCGGCGGCTGGACTGAGCTCGACCTCGCGCAAACGAACTATCTGCGTGGTCTGGTAGAGCTCCCGCCGGAAACCTCGTCGAAGGTTGCCGTCGAAAAAGACCGTCGTCGTATGAAAGCGAACCAGATCCGTCGGGCGGTAAAACGCCACAGCCAGATAGCTGGCGGACGCCGCTCCGGTGGGCGTAATAACAACGGGTAATCTCTACCGCGGTCTATAGGCCGAGAATCATCAGACAAGAGGGTTTGTGCCGGATGGCGGCGCAAACGCCTTAATCCGGCCTACGGTTAATAATCAATTCCCATCTGGGCTTTTACGCCCGCGTCGAAAGCATGTTTAACCGGACGCAGTTCGCTGACGGTATCCGCAAGATCAAGAATATCCCGGTGACAGCCGCGACCTGTAATAATCACCGTCTGGTGACCAGGGCGCGCGTTTAGCGCGCTTATGACCTCTTCCAGCGGCAAATAGTCATACGCCACCATATAGGTCAGCTCATCCAGGACCACCATATCAAGCAGCGGATCGGCCAGCATCCGTTTCCCATGCTGCCAAACGGCCATACATGCTGCGGTGTCTGCCTCGCGATTTTGCGTCTCCCAGGTAAATCCCGTTGCCATCACCTGAAATTCGACGCCATGCGGTTCCAGCAGATTACGCTCGCCGTTGGGCCAGGTGCCCTTAATAAATTGCACCACGCCTACGTTTTTACCGTGTCCTACGGCGCGGGCGGCAGTCCCGAAAGCCGCCGTGGTTTTGCCCTTACCATTGCCAGTAAACACGATAATAATACCGCGCTCTTCCTGTGCCTGGGCGACACGGGCGTCAACCCGATCTTTTACCTTCTGCTGGCGCTGCTGATAACGTTCATCACTCATTGGGCGATTCCTGGTTTACGGCCCGGTTGGGCGTCAAAGGTCATACCGGTTTTACGGCGACTGTCGTCGCCCATAAGCCACAGGTAAAGCGGCATAATATCGGCAGGCGTTTTTAATTTCTGTGGATCTTCCGTCGGAAAGGCGCTGGCGCGCATACTGGTGCGCGTGCCGCCCGGGTTAATGCAGTTAACACGCAGAGAACGGTTCTGGTATTCGTCCGCCAGCACCTGCATCATTCCTTCAGTAGCAAACTTCGAGGTGGCATAGGCGCCCCAGTTGGCGCGTCCCTGACGGCCAACGCTTGATGACGTAAAGACCAGCGAGCCGGCATCGGACTTCAGCAATAACGGTAACAGCGCCTGGGTGAGCATAAAGGTGGCATTAACGTTTACCTGCATGACATCCTGCCAGATCTGCGGATCTTGTTCGCTCATTGGACCGATTTCCCCCAGTAACCCGGCATTGTGCAGGACGCCATCCAGGCGGGGATAGTGCGCGGCGATGCGGTCGGCCACTTGCCGGCACTCTTCAGCGGTGCAGGTCAGTAGATCAAGCGTAAACCACTGTGGTTGAACATGTTGCTCGTCAGCAATGTGCTGCGCGACCCGACGCAGTTTCTCTTCGTTACGTCCCAGCAGAATCACCGTTGCGCCGTAACGCGCATACGTGAGCGCGGCTTCCCGCCCAATGCCATCGCTGGCGCCAGTGACCAGAATAATGCGGTTTTGCAATAGATCTTGTTTCGGTTGGTAATGCATGGCTACTCCTCAACGGTGTGGTGCACCGTCCTGCCAGGTTGTCTTATCTTCGCGTTAACTTTTCGGGTTTATGCCTGAAAGCGCCTTTTTTTTCAATCAGACAGGGGCGATAACGCCGTAAAATGAACGTCTTGTCATACTTTTTCTTCCTCAACAGGCATACGGATGAAGAGAGACTGACTTCGATGCCTGTTGTACACTGAGCGCAAGTCGCGTTATTTAATCAAGGTGGGAGTCGTGGAATTGTTGTCTGAATATGGCTTATTTTTGGCAAAAATCGTCACCGTTGTGGTGGCCATTGCCGTCATTGTGCTGCTGATCGTGAATGCTACGCAACGCAAACGTCAGCGCGGCGAGCTGCGCGTGACCAATTTGAGCGAGCAGTATCAGGAGATGAAGGATGACCTTGCTGCGGCGTTGATGGATGGCCATCAGCAAAAACTGTGGCATAAAGCGCAGAAAAAAAAGCATAAGCAGGAGGCGAAAGCCGCCAAAGCGAAAGCGAAGCTGGGGGACATTGCGACATCGGACAAACCGCGCGTATGGGTGATAGATTTCAAAGGCAGTATGGATGCTCACGAAGTTAATGCGTTACGCGAAGAGGTCACGGCGGTGCTGGCAGTGGCGAAACCCGGCGATCGGGCGGTTGTGCGTCTGGAAAGCCCCGGTGGCGTTGTGCATGGCTATGGCCTGGCGGCATCGCAATTGCAGCGCCTGCGCGATAAAAATATTCCGCTGACCGTGACGGTGGATAAAGTCGCGGCAAGCGGAGGCTACATGATGGCCTGCGTGGCGGAAAAAATTATCGCGGCGCCGTTCGCTATTGTGGGGTCAATTGGTGTTGTCGCGCAAATCCCGAACTTTAACCGCTTTCTCAAAAGTAAAGACATTGATATTGAACTGCATACCGCAGGGCAGTACAAACGTACCCTGACATTGTTAGGCGAGAATACGGAAGAAGGGCGGCAGAAGTTTCGTGAAGATCTCAACGAAACGCACCATCTGTTCAAAGAGTTTGTGCAGCGGATGCGTCCGGCTCTGGACATTGAACAGGTGGCCACGGGCGAACACTGGTACGGTCAGCAGGCGCTGGAGAAAGGACTGGTTGATGAGATTAACACCAGCGATGAGGTTATCCTCGGCCTGATGGAAGGGCGCGAGGTGCTGAATGTGCGCTATATGCAGCGTAAAAAACTGATCGATCGTGTTACCGGCAGCGCGGCGGAAAGCGCGGATCGGCTGCTGCTGCGCTGGTGGCAGCGTGGACAAAAGCCGTTGATGTAAACCGCTATTGCCGGATGGCATTCAGCGCCATCCGGCATGGATTAATCAACCAGGTGATACTTCTCAGACAGCACATGCGCCAGGTGTTTAAACATGTTAAACACCGCGGTGCTTTTAGGGGTCGGTAACCCTTGCTCGTCTAAAAAGTAATCGCCGCTGAAAACCAGCACGCCATTTCTCTGCGTTACGCCGGTGGCGACAATACCTGCCATCGTGTCTTCGTGTTCCCGAATAATTTTGTTGGCTTCAAGCAACAGTGTTTCGCGATCGATAGGTTGCGTCTCTTTATGCATTTTTTACTCCTTAAACAAGGAGATTAGTCTACGCTGAGCACTTCTGATGGGCAAATATTCTCACAGGAAATTGATGGATTTGTCATGTTGCGTTCACTGGCAAGATTTGTTTTTGCATGCTAATAAAGTTGCGTATCGAATTTTATCAGGTACAGTGTGACGCTTTCGTCAATCTGGCAACAGAATTGCTTGACATTCGACCAAAATTCCGTCGTGCTATAGCGCGTGTGTGCAAAAAAGCCTGTTAACTCAGTCACCTGAGGGTTACATTTCGTACACAAAGCCAGTACAAGGGGTTGATATCCGCAGACGCAGAGACCATATATCGTTGTCTCGTCGCCAGTGGAAGGTGAATCAACGTGCGACGCATTCCTGGAAGAATCAACTTAGGTAAAGGTGAATATGGGTAAAGCTCTTGTCATCGTTGAGTCCCCGGCAAAAGCCAAAACGATCAACAAGTATCTGGGTAATGACTACGTGGTGAAATCCAGCGTGGGTCATATCCGTGATTTGCCGACCAGTGGCTCAGCAGCTAAAAAGAGCGCCGACTCTACCTCCACCAAAACGGCTAAAAAGCCCAAAAAGGATGAACGTGGCGCTCTCGTCAACCGTATGGGGGTTGATCCGTGGCACAACTGGGATGCGCACTATGAAGTGCTGCCCGGTAAAGAGAAGGTCGTCTCTGAACTGAAACAGTTGGCGGAAAAAGCCGACCACATCTATCTCGCAACCGACCTTGACCGCGAAGGGGAAGCCATTGCATGGCACCTGCGGGAAGTGATCGGCGGCGATGACGCGCGCTACAGTCGCGTAGTCTTTAACGAAATAACCAAAAATGCCATTCGCCAGGCGTTTGAACAGCCGGGCGAGCTGAATATTAACAGGGTCAACGCCCAGCAAGCGCGCCGCTTTATGGACCGCGTGGTAGGCTATATGGTCTCGCCGCTGCTGTGGAAAAAGATCGCCCGTGGTTTGTCGGCAGGTCGCGTTCAGTCTGTCGCGGTCCGTCTGGTCGTTGAGCGCGAGCGCGAGATTAAAGCGTTTGTTCCGGAAGAGTTCTGGGAAATTGACGCTAATACGACGACGCCGTCTGGCGAGGCGCTACCGCTACAGGTCACGCATCAGAACGACAAGCCATTCCGGCCGGTAAATCGCGAGCAGACGCTTGCCGCCGTCAGCTTGTTGGAAAAAGCGCGCTATAGCGTACTGGAGCGTGAAGACAAACCGACCAGCAGCAAACCTGGCGCGCCGTTTATCACCTCCACGCTACAACAGGCGGCCAGCACCCGGCTGGGCTTTGGCGTGAAGAAAACCATGATGATGGCGCAGCGTCTGTATGAGGCGGGCTACATCACCTATATGCGTACAGACTCCACCAACCTGAGTCAGGATGCGGTCAACATGGTGCGCGGTTATATTGGCGATAATTTCGGCAAGAAATACCTGCCGGATAACCCGAACCAGTACGCCAGCAAAGAAAACTCTCAGGAAGCGCACGAAGCGATCCGTCCTTCCGACGTTGCTGTCATGGCGGAGTCGCTGAAAGACATGGAGGCTGACGCGCAGAAGTTGTATCAGCTAATTTGGCGTCAGTTTGTCGCCTGTCAGATGACGCCAGCACAATATGACTCCACTACGCTTACCGTTGGCGCAGGCGAATTCCGTCTGAAAGCGCGTGGGCGTATTTTGCGCTTTGACGGCTGGACAAAAGTGATGCCGGCGCTGCGTAAAGGCGATGAAGATCGCACATTGCCTGCCGTGAATAAGGGCGATGCGCTGACGCTACTTGAATTGACGCCTGCTCAGCACTTTACTAAACCGCCAGCCCGGTTTAGCGAGGCTTCTCTGGTTAAAGAGCTTGAGAAGCGCGGTATTGGTCGTCCGTCTACCTATGCGTCGATTATCTCGACCATTCAGGATCGCGGCTATGTTCGCGTTGAAAACCGTCGCTTCTATGCGGAAAAAATGGGTGAAATCGTCACCGACCGGCTGGAAGAAAACTTCCGCGAATTGATGAACTACGATTTTACCGCGCAGATGGAAGATAGTCTGGATCAGGTTGCGAATCACCAGGCCGAGTGGAAAGCGGTGCTGGATAACTTCTTCAGCGATTTTACTCAGCAGCTCGATAAAGCCGAGAAAGATCCGGAAGAAGGGGGGATGCGTCCTAACCAGATGGTGCTGACCAGCATCGACTGTCCAACCTGTGGCCGTAAAATGGGAATTCGTACTGCCAGTACGGGGGTTTTCCTTGGATGTTCAGGTTATGCGCTTTCGCCGAAAGAGCGTTGTAAAACGACCATTAACCTGGTGCCGGAAAATGAAGTTCTGAACGTGCTGGAAGGCGATGACGCCGAAACCAACGCCCTGCGCGCCAAGCGTCGCTGTCAGAAGTGCGGTACGGCGATGGACAGCTATCTGATCGATCCGAAGCGTAAATTGCATGTGTGTGGTAATAACCCGACCTGTGACGGCTACGAGATTGAAGAAGGCGAGTTCCGCATCAAAGGGTATGACGGCCCGATCGTTGAGTGTGAGAAATGTGGTTCCGAAATGCACCTTAAAATGGGGCGTTTTGGTAAGTACATGGCCTGTACTAACGACGAATGTAAAAATACCCGTAAGATCTTGCGTAACGGCGAAGTTGCGCCGCCGAAGGAAGATCCTGTTCCATTACCGGAACTGCCGTGTGAAAAATCGGACGCGTACTTTGTGCTACGCGACGGCGCCGCAGGGATATTCCTGGCGGCCAATACGTTCCCGAAATCACGCGAAACGCGCGCGCCATTAGTCGAGGAGCTTTACCGGTTCCGCGATCGCCTGCCGGAAAAACTGCGTTATCTGGCGGATGCGCCGCAGCAGGACCCGGAAGGTAATAAAACCGTTGTTCGCTTTAGCCGCAAAACAAAACAGCAGTACGTTGCGGCGGAAAAAGACGGGAAGGCGACGGGATGGTCAGCGTTCTTCGTCGACGGCAAGTGGGTTGAAGGCAAGAAATAACCCCGGCCTGTCGCCACTGTAGTCAAGCGGGCCGCGTAAGCGGCCCTTTTTTATATCCCCTTCATATTTCAAGTGGCTTATGTGTTGGCTACGGATTACTCGGCCCATCTATGGGCCTCGCCCTGACGGGCCGTCGCACGCGACGTTCAAATCTGCTCCCGGCTGATTTGTCGCTCACCCCAGTCCCCTGGTTATCTATGCTCCAGGGAACTCACTCGCTTGTTGCCTTTAATCACTCGAATTATTTTGGGTATCGCGGGCTTATTATTTTATCGCGCTGGCTATACAGTTCAGATATAAATGATATAGTGGTTATAGTTAACATCTTTTTTATTATTAAATCGTATTAGCAGCCCAATGATGTCTGCAGATAAACGATGGCCTGATGGCGCTAATCTGGATGATGTATTATGAAATTGCAGCAGCTTCGTTACATTGTTGAAGTGGTTAATCATAACCTTAACGTCTCCTCTACCGCTGAGGGGTTGTATACTTCCCAGCCGGGGATCAGCAAGCAGGTTAGGATGCTGGAAGATGAGCTTGGCATCCAGATTTTCGCCCGCAGCGGTAAGCATCTGACTCAGGTGACGCCCGCAGGACAGGAAATTATTCGTATTGCGCGTGAGGTGCTTTCCAAAGTCGATGCCATTAAGTCGGTCGCCGGCGAGCATACCTGGCCGGATAAAGGCTCGCTCTATATTGCCACTACCCATACTCAGGCGCGTTACGCATTGCCAGGCGTGATTAAAGGCTTCATCGAGCGTTACCCGCGCGTTTCGCTGCATATGCACCAGGGGTCGCCAACGCAGATTGCGGAAGCGGTATCGAAAGGGAACGCCGATTTCGCGATTGCCACGGAAGCGCTGCATTTATATGACGATCTGGTGATGTTGCCATGCTATCACTGGAACCGTTCGATAGTGGTGACGCCGGATCATCCATTGGCGGCAACGTCTTCCGTAACGATCGAAGCGCTGGCGCAGTATCCGCTGGTGACGTATACCTTCGGCTTTACCGGGCGTTCCGAACTGGATACCGCTTTTAATCGCGCAGGATTAACGCCGCGGATCGTCTTTACTGCAACCGATGCGGATGTGATTAAAACGTATGTCAGGTTGGGACTAGGCGTTGGCGTCATTGCCAGCATGGCGGTCGATCCGCTTGCCGATCCTGATTTAGTGCGGATTGACGCGCACGATATTTTTAGCCACAGCACCACAAAAATTGGTTTTCGCCGTAGTACTTTTTTACGCAGCTATATGTATGATTTTATCCAGCGTTTTGCGCCACATCTGACGCGTGATGTGGTGGATACGGCGGTGGCGTTGCGTTCTAATGAAGAAATTGAAGCGATGTTTCAGGATATAAAGCTGCCTGAAAAGTAATATCACCGTCGATTTGTGTCGTAGTGGCATGGCAGACAAAGCCGCCTTTTGCAATATCCCTCGAAGTATTACGGGTAATGATCAGCAAAATAGTGTTGAATTACCCGTCCCGCCAGTTTCTTTTTCCAAATAGTTATCTTGAGTCAAAAGATTGATTTATTCACTGGCAACGATTCGTAAATTGACTGGATTTTTGACTAAAGTTTATTTAGGATTTGTCTCATCTGATGATTAATTGTACCGATTGTTTGGTGCTGAAATGATAAGTGATACCGATAGCATGAGGTTAGTAATGCCTTCTGAAAACCAGGAACCGCGCCGCGACCCTGAGCTCAAACGTAAAGCATGGCTGGCGGTTTTTGTGGGTTCTGCGTTGTTCTGGGTAGTGGTAGCGCTTGTTATCTGGCATTGGTGGGGCTAAGTGAGCATTACGTCGGAACGCGAGCGCGTGATCGCGCCCCCGATTCAATCTTGTGACGATGATAACACCCCGGATACGACCGTTTTCAGGTCTGTTCCGCAACACTGGACGCTCACACCGCAGCAGCGGGCATTTATTGATGCTTTTGCTGACGAGGTGTCACAAAAATAATATTCGTCTTTTTATTGGCGTTACTGTTTTATTAACGCTGTCTTATTACACCGCAGCAACCGTGTGCTGAGCGCTTCTCAGTATTGATTAAACACAGTTGGTGTCGCCTATGTTAACGTCAAATATAAAGTATTGGTCATGGACTGGCGCGTTTATATTATCGCTACTGTTCTGGGCCGAGTTAATCTGGATTGCCGTCTAATCTCGTCAAAGCCCGATAATGCGTTATTTATCGGGCTTTTTCATCTTCGCTCCTCGCCTGTTAGGTTTCTCCTCTTTTAGCAATTTGGGTTGTTATCAAAACGTTACATTTTGTTTGTGTTATCTTTAATACAACCCTGTGGAGAATCAGGGTAACGCAACCCTGTCATTTAAGGAGGAGCTATGTCGTCAACCCTACGAGAAGCCAGTAAGGATACATTGCAGGCCAAAGATAAAACGTATCATTACTACAGTCTGCCGCTGGCTGCCAAATCCCTGGGCGATATCGCCCGTTTGCCCAAATCACTTAAAGTGTTACTGGAAAACCTGTTGCGCTGGCAGGACGGCGAATCTGTGACTGATGAAGATATTCAGGCGCTGGCCGGTTGGCTTAAAAATGCCCATGCCGATCGTGAAATTGCCTGGCGGCCCGCCCGTGTCCTGATGCAGGACTTTACCGGCGTGCCTGCCGTTGTCGACCTGGCGGCGATGCGTGAAGCCGTTAAACGCCTCGGCGGCGATACGTCGAAAGTGAACCCGTTATCGCCGGTTGATCTGGTTATTGACCACTCTGTGACGGTCGATCATTTCGGCGATGATGATGCGTTTGAAGAAAACGTGCGGCTGGAAATGGAACGTAACCATGAGCGTTATATGTTCCTGAAATGGGGAAAGCAGGCATTCAGCCGTTTCAGCGTGGTGCCGCCCGGCACCGGCATTTGCCATCAGGTTAACCTGGAATACCTGGGTAAAGCCGTCTGGAGCGAATTACAGGACGGGGAGTGGATTGCTTACCCGGACTCGCTGGTGGGGACTGACTCCCATACGACCATGATTAATGGTCTGGGCGTATTGGGGTGGGGCGTGGGTGGTATTGAAGCCGAAGCGGCAATGCTTGGTCAGCCCGTGTCGATGCTTATCCCGGATGTCGTCGGCTTTAAGTTAACCGGTAAACTTCGGGAGGGAATCACCGCTACTGACCTGGTGCTAACCGTCACGCAAATGCTGCGTAAGCATGGCGTCGTGGGTAAATTTGTTGAATTTTATGGTGATGGTCTGGATTCGCTGCCGTTGGCGGATCGCGCGACCATCGCTAATATGTCGCCGGAATATGGCGCAACCTGTGGTTTCTTCCCTATTGACGCCATCACCCTGGAATATATGCGATTAAGCGGACGTAGCGACGATCTGGTCGAGCTGGTTGAAGCCTACGCGAAGGCGCAGGGAATGTGGCGTAATCCCGGAGACGAACCGGTATTTACCAGTACGCTGGAACTGGATATGGGCGATGTCGAGGCCAGCCTGGCCGGGCCGAAACGCCCGCAGGATCGCGTGGCGTTAGGCGATGTGCCGAAAGCCTTTGCCGCCAGCGCCGAGCTGGAGCTGAATACCGCGCAAAGAGATCGCCAGCCGGTTGACTATACGATGAACGGACAGCCATATCAGCTTCCGGATGGCGCTGTCGTCATTGCCGCCATCACCTCCTGCACGAATACCTCGAATCCCAGCGTGCTGATGGCGGCGGGATTACTGGCGAAAAAAGCAGTAACGCTGGGGTTGAAGCGTCAACCGTGGGTCAAGGCTTCTCTGGCACCGGGGTCAAAAGTGGTATCTGACTATCTGGCGCAGGCCAAACTTACGCCTTATCTGGATGAACTCGGTTTTAACCTGGTCGGTTATGGCTGTACGACCTGTATCGGGAACTCCGGTCCGTTGCCGGAGCCTATTGAGACCGCGATTAAAAAAGGCGATCTGACGGTAGGGGCCGTGCTTTCCGGTAACCGAAATTTTGAAGGGCGTATCCATCCGCTGGTGAAAACGAACTGGCTGGCGTCGCCGCCGCTGGTGGTCGCGTATGCGCTGGCCGGAAACATGAATATTAACCTCGCGACAGACCCGCTGGGGTACGATCGTAAAGACGATCCGGTATACCTGAAGGATATCTGGCCTTCAGCGCAGGAAATTGCCCGCGCCGTTGAACTGGTATCATCGGATATGTTCCGTAAAGAGTATGCGGAAGTGTTTGAGGGTACGGAAGAATGGAAATCGATTCAGGTTGAATCGTCCGATACCTACGGCTGGCAGTCGGATTCAACCTATATTCGCCTGTCGCCTTTCTTTGATGAAATGCAGGCCCAGCCTGCGCCAGTCAAAGATATCCACGGCGCGCGTATCCTGGCGATGCTGGGGGATTCGGTAACGACCGACCATATTTCTCCGGCCGGCAGTATCAAGCCGGACAGTCCCGCCGGACGTTATCTGCAAAACCACGGCGTTGAGCGGAAGGATTTTAACTCCTATGGATCACGGCGCGGCAACCATGAAGTGATGATGCGCGGTACGTTCGCCAATATTCGTATTCGCAACGAAATGCTGCCCGGCGTCGAAGGTGGGATGACGCGGCATTTGCCGGGTACGGAAGCGATGTCGATTTATGATGCCGCGATGCTTTACCAGCAGGAAAAAACGCCGCTGGCGGTGATTGCCGGGAAAGAGTATGGGTCGGGATCGAGCCGTGACTGGGCGGCAAAAGGTCCGCGGCTGTTAGGTATTCGCGTGGTGATCGCCGAGTCGTTCGAACGTATCCACCGCTCAAACCTGATTGGGATGGGGATCCTGCCGCTGGAGTTTCCACAGGGCGTAACGCGTAAAACGCTGGGACTGACCGGGGAAGAGGTGATTGATATCGCGGATCTGCAAAATCTGCGCCCTGGCGCGACCATTCCGGTTATGTTAACGAGAGCGGACGGCAGCAAAGAAACGGTGCCTTGCCGCTGTCGCATTGATACCGCCACCGAGCTGACTTACTACCAGAATGACGGCATATTGCACTATGTCATTAGAAATATGCTGAACTAAAGCCGTTTATCGGGCCTGCCGTAAACAGGCAGGCCCGCGCTTTAATACCGGTGGCTTACTTACTTAGCAGGTGGCCCATTTTGGCCGCTTTAGTATCGAGATAATGCTCATTATTTGGATTACGACCCACAATGAGCGGAACGCGTTCGACGATATTAATTCCCGCCTCGGTCAGTATTTCGACTTTCTTCGGATTATTGGTCAGCAGGCGAACTTCATCCACGCCCAGTAATTTGAACATATCCGCGCACAGGGTGAAATCACGCTCATCGGCGGCAAAGCCGAGCTGATGATTGGCCTCCACCGTGTCATAGCCTTGATCCTGTAACGCATAAGCGCGAATTTTATTAAGCAGGCCGATATTGCGGCCTTCCTGACGGTGGTAAATCAGAATACCGCGTCCTTCTTCCGCAATATGCGTCAGCGCGGCTTCCAGTTGAAAACCACAATCACAGCGCAGACTAAAAAGCGCGTCCCCGGTAAGACATTCGGAATGAACGCGAGCCAGTACTGGCGTTTTACCTGAAATATCGCCAAAAACCAGCGCGGCATGGTCGTGTCCGGTTGCCAGTTCTTCAAATCCCACCATCAGAAAGTCACCCAATGGGGTTGGCAGTTTGGCTTCTGCCACACGTTTAAGCTGCATGTATTTCTCCAGATTATGCTGACGCCTGCGGTGTCGTCGCCTGTTGGCTTGTATCCCGCTATTTTGCCATAAGGCGGCGGACATCACCTAATCACTACCACGTAATTGCTCAGGAATGGCACAAATTTGTCAATTTTCCAGTCCGGCGAGAATTTTCAGTTATGATTGTGATACTTATTTATAAAAGGAGCATCCATGCTTTCAATTGCGAGGCGCACCGCGGCAGGCGCCGCCCTGTTGCTTATCATGCCGCTTGCCGTATGGGTATCAGGCTGGCAGTGGCAGCCAGGACATCAGGTCTGGTGGCTAAAAACGCTATTCTGGATAACGGAAACCGTGACCAAACCCTGGGGCGTTATCACGCATGTGATTCTTTGTGGATGGTTCTTATGGTGCCTGCGATTTCGCCTGCGCGCCGCCATTATGCTGTTTGCGATTCTCGGTGGGGCGATTATCGTCGGGCAGGGCGTGAAGTCATGGGTAAAGGAGCGCGTACAGGAGCCGCGGCCATTTGTGGTCTGGCTTGAAAAAACGCACCATATTCCCGTCGATGAGTTCTACACTTTAAAGCGTACAGAACGCGGACATTTAGTGAAAGAGCAGTTGGCCGGGCAACAGAACATCCCCGTTTTCCTGCGTCAGCACTGGCAAAAAGAGACGGGCTTTGCGTTTCCCTCCGGACACACCATGTTTGCAGCGAGCTGGGCGCTTTTGGCCGTGGGTCTGTTATGGCCGCGCAGACGGACTTTCACCATCGCGTTTTTGTTAGTCTGGGCGACCGGCGTAATGGGCAGCCGTTTGCTTCTGGGAATGCACTGGCCGCGAGATTTAGTGGTCGCCACGCTTATCTCCTGGCTATTAGTTACCCTGGCGACCTGGCTGGCGCAGCGAATTTGCGGGCCGCTTATGCCGCCTCGTGAAGAAGCGCAAGAAATTGCTGAACGCGAGCAGGAAAGCTGACAACGGTTGATTTTCTGACTATTGCCCTTAAATCATCTGATGGCGGGCGCATTTCCATTTCGCGCGAGGCGGGAAAATGGTAATTTAGAAGGCTGGATGCGGTAAGTTGGACACGATTTATTCGCGCAAACCACATAACGGGAAGTAATGTGAAATATTTACTCATTTTCTTACTGGTATTGGCGATTTTTGTTATTTCGGTGACGCTGGGCGCGCAGAATGATCAACAGGTGACGTTTAACTACCTGCTGGCGCAAGGGGAGTATCGTATCTCCACGTTGCTTGCTGTGCTGTTCGCCGTCGGTTTTGCGATTGGCTGGCTGATTTGCGGCCTGTTCTGGCTGCGGGTCCGCGTTTCCCTTGCCCGTGCTGAACGTAAAATTAAACGACTGGAAAACAAGCTTTCGCCAGCAACCGACGTTGCGGTCCCTGCCGATTCGTCGGTTGTAAAGGAATAATCATTTATGTTGGAGTTGTTATTTCTGCTGTTGCCTGTAGCCGCTGCCTATGGGTGGTATATGGGTCGCAGAAGTGCGCAACAAACAAAACAGGATGAAGCTAACCGCCTGTCGCGCGATTATGTCGCAGGGGTTAACTTCCTGCTGAGTAACCAACAAGATAAAGCGGTGGATCTGTTCCTCGATATGCTTAAAGAGGATACCGGCACCGTTGAGGCTCATCTCACTCTCGGTAATCTGTTTCGCTCACGCGGCGAAGTCGATCGCGCCATCCGTATTCATCAAACGCTCATGGAAAGCGCTTCATTGACCTATGAACAGCGTTTACTGGCTGTTCAGCAACTGGGGCGCGACTATATGGCCGCCGGTTTATATGACCGCGCGGAAGATATGTTTAACCAACTTACCGACGAAACGGAATTTCGCGTAGGCGCGTTACAGCAGCTTTTGCAAATCTATCAGCTAACCAGCGACTGGCAAAAGGCGATCGAAGTCGCAGAACGGCTGGTGAAACTGGGCAAAGATAAACAGCGTATCGAAATCGCCCATTTTTACTGTGAGTTAGCGTTACAGCAGATGGGCAACGACGACATGGATCGCGCGATGGCGTTGCTGAAAAAAGGTGCCGCCGCAGATAAAAATAGCGCCCGGGTGTCTATCATGATGGGGCGCGTTTATATGGCGAGAGGGGATTACGCCAAAGCGGTCGAAAGCCTGCAACGTGTGATCGTTCAGGATAAAGAGCTGGTCAGCGAAACGCTGGAGATGCTGCAAACCTGTTATCAACAGCTCGGTAAAAATGCCGAGTGGGCGGAGTTTTTACGTCGCGCCGTTGAGGAGAATACCGGTGCTGGCGCTGAGTTAATGCTTGCCGATATTCTGGAAGCGCGTGAAGGTAGTGACGCAGCTCAAGTCTATATTACGCGTCAGCTACAGCGACATCCTACCATGCGGGTGTTCCATAAGCTGATGGATTACCACCTCAACGAGGCGGAAGAAGGGCGAGCGAAAGAAAGCCTGATGGTACTGCGTGATATGGTTGGCGAGCAGGTGCGCAGTAAACCGCGGTATCGTTGTCAGAAATGCGGTTTTACCGCCTATACCTTGTACTGGCACTGTCCGTCCTGCCGGGCATGGTCGACCATTAAACCTATTCGCGGACTTGATGGGCAGTAGTATATAAAAAAAGCTTCAATTTAGTTACAACATACTTGATGACGTAAAGCTAGAAACGACGCTGGCATCGGCGGCCAGGGCTTATCAGGTTGTCAATCGAACCTGTTAATTTCCCTGCGCCGCAGGTAGAATGCACGCCGTTTATCCAATTTGCGCCACTTCCGGTGCCCATCATCAAGAAGGTCTGGTCATGACGTTTACTGCTTCATCTTCTTCCTGCGCTATTACTGAATCGCCTGTCGTTGTGGCGTTGGATTACCATGAACGCGATAAAGCCCTGGCGTTTGTCGATAAAATCGATCCTCGCGATTGTCGCTTAAAAGTGGGCAAAGAGATGTTCACGCTGTTTGGTCCACAGCTCGTTCGGGATCTCCAGCAACGTGGGTTTGATGTCTTTCTTGATCTAAAATTTCATGATATTCCCAACACCACGGCCCGGGCAGTCGCCGCAGCGGCAGACCTGGGCGTCTGGATGGTAAACGTTCACGCGTCTGGCGGGGCGAGAATGATGGCCGCAGCGCGCGACGCGCTGGCGCCATTCGGTAAAGATGCGCCGTTACTCATTGCCGTGACCGTGTTGACCAGTATGGAAACCAGCGATCTGCGCGATCTGGGCGTGACGTTGTCACCGGCGGAACATGCGGAGCGGCTGGCGCGCCTGACGCAGCAATGCGGGCTGGATGGCGTGGTCTGTTCCGCTCAGGAAGCGGTCAGATTTAAACAGGCCTTTGGCGCTGCATTTAAGCTGGTGACGCCGGGCATTCGGCCCGCAGGCAGCGAGGCAGGCGACCAGCGACGCATTATGACGCCCGAACAGGCATTATCCGCCGGCGTCGACTATATGGTGATTGGCCGCCCGGTTACGCAATCGGTAGATCCGGCGCAAACGCTGAAGGATATTAACGCGTCACTGAAACGGGAGGCATAATGAGCGATTCCAATAGCCGTCTGGTTTATTCAACACAGACGGGGCGCATTGAAGAACCTAAAACGGCGCCGGTTCGTCCCAAAGGGGATGGTATCGTTCGCATTCAGCGTCAAACCAGTGGCCGTAAGGGTAAAGGCGTATGTTTGATTACCGGTATCGAGATGAATGATGCGGAATTAACCAAACTGGCGGCTGAACTGAAGAAAAAATGCGGCTGTGGCGGGGCAGTAAAAGAAGGGATTATTGAAATTCAGGGTGATAAACGCGACTTGATAAAATCATTGCTGGAAGCTAAAGGAATGAAAGTAAAATTAGCTGGCGGCTAATGAAAACGCCACGGTTGTAAATTACCGTGGCGTAAAAGTCAACTTTGTCTATTTTTGTAATCCAGACCTGAAAAGAATAAACGTATTATTTTGAGCCGTTCAATATTTAAACGTCTGGATTATTTTCCAACCTGGTGACCAATCACGCCGCCGACCGCCGCGCCGCCCAGGGTGCCTAATGTACTGCCGTCCGTTAACACTGCGCCGCCTAACGCCCCCGCACCTGCGCCAATAGCCGTGTTGCGATCGCGCTTGGACCAGTTTGAGCAGGCGCTCAGAGACATTGCTACGGTGATTGCCAGCACAGCAGCGGCCATTTTTTTGCTCGTCATAAACATAATACTCTCTCCTGAATTAACGATTCACGGAATTAAGCTCACTATAACTATAGTTAAAATAAAACCTGTTAAGAGATTTTCCGTAAAACCTGATTGCGCAGGGGTATATCACGCAGGTGATAGTCACTTCCTGTTATTTCGCTAATATTAATTTTACGATGTTACGCTCGTTACAACAGGTAAATAGTCTTAATTGGGATGTCAGAAAAGTCTTAGAGAGAGGATGATTTGCCATAGGGCAAACCATCGGGAAATATTTTAAACGGATGAGCCAATAACATTGACTAGCAGCCCTGCATGCTCTAACTGCATTTGATCGCTGGCGGAAATTCTGGAATCCGTAATGACACGATGGAAGCGAGAGAGCGGGCCTAGGGGATAGGGATGCACACAGCCAAATTTGGAGCTGTCGGTGAGGACAATCGCTTCTGAGCCTTTTTCCAGAACAGCGTTAACCACATCCGATCGCATCATATCGCGTCCGGTAAAGCCGGTATCAGCCTGCCAGCCATCAATACCGATAAATGCTTTGCTGAAATGCACTTGATGGATAAACTGTCGCGTCAACGGCCCTACCATGCTTTCACTTTTTTTCTGATAGATTCCACCGAGGAGAATGACTTCGCAAGGGGTTTCTTTGAGCAGATGCGCGATATAACTGCTCACGGTGATGATCGTGACATCTTTTTGTTCCGCCAGCGTCCGGGCCAATAGCGCATTGCTGCTGCCATTTTCAATAAAAACGGATTCCCCTGGACTGACCAGCGAGGCGGCGAACTCCGCCAGTCGGCGTTTTAGCGTGTAGTTCGTCATCATGCGAGTCTCTACGTCATCGCTCTCAAGCGAAACGGCGAAACCGTGCGCACGGCGTAAATAGCTCTGTTTTTCCAGGGTATTCAGATCCTGACGAATCGTGACTTCAGATACGCCGGTAATTTTCGCCAGTTCAGCAACGCTCATCTGGCCTTTATCAACCACCATTTGCAAAATTGATTGTTGTCGGGAGTTCATAGTATTAATTTTATACGTTAAGAGGAGTCAACAGACAGTCAGAGAGCCGGGAAGGGCTAACGGCCATCCCGGACAAATAATCGCTATCAGATTTCCCAGGGCGATCCGGGCGCCTGGGATGGCGAGATACCGTCTTTAACCTGATCTAACAGCTCTGCTCTCAATATTTCAAGGTTATTGATGGCCGAGTGGTAATCGCCAGCAACAAGGATATCCAGCACGGTATCAATGCGTGCGGCAATTCGTTGTGCTTCGATATCAGACATGTTTGTCATCCTTAATGTCAGAAAAGGTTTCAATTCATGATGCAGAAATTAATCTGAAAAGAGAAGGGAAAAATAGGGCTATGCCTGTCTGCACAGGCTGTTCTCCCTATTATCGCCGCCATTAACGCATTTTTTTCGTCTGATAACGTTTGTACCAGCGTTCAAAAGAAACGGCGGGCATAGGTTTGGCGAATAAAAAGCCCTGTCGTTCATTGACGCCGTTTTTTGTCAGGAAGGCATCTTCTTTAGCATTTTCTACGCCTTCGGCAATCACTTGTAAATTTAGCGCCTGAGCCACCGCGACAATCGCCCGAACCAGAGATTGCGACAGCGGTTGCTTATGGATATCTCTGACGAAAGCCTGATCCAGTTTAACGGCATCAATAGGGAACCGGGCGAGTTGAGAAAGCGAAGAATACCCGGTGCCAAAATCATCCAGATGAATCTGGGCGCCGAGCTGACTAAATTGCTGGATAACCGATAGCGCCAGCGTGTCGTTTTCGATCAGGCAACTTTCCGTTAGCTCGACATCGATCGGGCAATACTCAAAATTCAGATCGTACAAAGCCTGTTTAAGCGCAGTAAAAAGCGTCTGGTCGGCCAGTTGTCGCGCCGAAAAGTTAACGGCTACGCGCAAGTTAATCCCCTTATCGCGCCATCTCGCAATCTGGCGAACCACATCCAGAATCACCCAGCGGCCCAGCGGGACGATGAGTCCTGACTCTTCGGCGTATGAGATGAACTCCAGCGGCGGAATTAATCCGCGTTCCGGCGATTGCCAGCGTACCAGCGCTTCCAGGCTACGTACTTCGCCGCGCCAGGTAATTTTGGGCTGATAGTGAATAAGTAACTGGTCGTTTTCCAGCGCTTTTCGCAGGTTTGTATCCAGCCAGTGATAGTCAAATACGCGCTGATTCATTTCCGGCGAAAAAACGCAGAACTGACCGCGGCCACCTTCTTTGGCGTTATACATTGCGGTGTCGGCAGTGCGAATGAGACTTTCGCTGTCCTGTCCGTGCCGGGGGGCCAACGAAATGCCAATGGCGCATCCCGTGTAAACTTCAATGAGTCCAATACGAAACGGTTGCCGCAGACGGGTAAGGATTCGTGAGGCTACTGCTTCCAGCGCGGCCTGAGACGTATGGGCAGCGAGGACAATGAATTCATCTCCCCCCAGTCTGGCCAGCAATTGGTCTTCCTCCAGACAACTCAACAGCGCCAGCGAAACGGCCTGTAAGAGCTGATCGCCAAACATATGCCCATAGGCGTCATTAATTTTCTTGAAGTTATCCAGATCGAGATAAACGATACCCACCTGCGACTCGCCAGCCGAGGCAATAGCATGATTAATAAATTCATGAATAGCATTGCGATTGGGCAGGCCGGTGACGGTGTCTGTATTCGCCAGTATGCGTAAACGCTCCTGAGCCCGCCTTTCTTCGGTGATATCCGTGCCTGCGCAGATCAGGAAAATTTCGTTTTTTCCGCTACCGTTATGGATGAATTTATTACGAAATAAGAACAAGCGTTGGCCTTTACGGGTCTTTATCCAGCGTTCGATTTCATAGGCATTGCCATTGCGAAAAAAATTCTCAATGTAGTGTCGGGAGGCAACAGCCTCCCGGCGGCTCATAAATAATTTAAAGACGCTTTGACCAATTACATCTTGCTCTTTTAAGCCCGTGTACTCTTCGCATAACCGATTAAATCGACAGATTTTTCCCCGACTATCCAGTATCGCAATGACTGAGTTGGCTTCTGATACGATTTGCTCGGCAAAAGAGAGCTCCTGCGCCTGCGTTGGCGCGATGGCAGGCGTATCAGGCCAGGTTGCCAGGCTGCCAGCCCATTCACGGTTATTAATCTTACGGCCTACCAGGTGCACTGCGGTAACCTGTTTTTCTATCAACAACGTTATCAGCAGACTGGACGTAATCGCCGTTATTTCCCGGATACGCTCGGCTTGTTCCGGCGATAGCTCAACCGTTTTTTCTGCATCCGTTTCACCTGTCGGGGAGAGATACAGCACGTTGCGGTCATCAGCCAGACGCCAGTGAGAGTGAAGGGGATTTAGCGCCGTTTGTTCCTGAATCTGTTTCATCATGCGTACCATCCCATTTAAGCGCCAGGTGCCCGAAAAGAAAGGTTAGCCATGTTATAAATAAGGGTAATTATGGCTGAACGTATTGTTTTATCTATGTATTCATATGTAATCCAGATTCTGGAAAAAGCATAGTCGCCAGCTAAAAATAACAAGAAATGGGGCGCTTGAATAAGATTAAACTTAGAGCATGACGGAAGGGAGAAGAAGAAAAGAAACGGCCTTTGCCTTCTCAGCAAAGGCCGTTGAGCGAGCTAAGCGTGGTTACGCTGCCGGTCGGGCAATAATGCTGCGGGTTTCCATGCGAACTTCCGCAATAGTGACATCAATGACATCCGTCACTTTATAAACCGTCTCACCTTTAATCTGTACCGTACCGTTTTCCTGGCTGCATACCAGTTCATCGCGAACGGCGTGCAGGAACGGGGCAGGGATAAAGGCGATAGCGCCGTTATCGACCAGTCGCACACGCATACCACCACGGCTGACGTCAATAATTTCTGCCGCGAAACGGGTATTTGTCCCCGCCTTATCGTTAAGGAAGCGTGCATATAACCAGTCGCCGACATCGCGCTCCGCCATGCGGTTCAGGCGACGGCGTTCCGCCATTTGCTGGGTGATATCTTCCTGCGGACGCGCAATAGCTTCCCCCTTGATGACCGCTTTCAGCAGGCGATGGTTAATCATATCGCCATACTTACGGATGGGAGAGGTCCAGGTGGCATAAGCCTCAAGACCAAGACCGAAATGCGGCCCCGGCTCGGTGCTGATTTCCGCAAAAGACTGGAAGCGACGAATGCGGCTGTCAAGGAAACCGGAGGGCTGCGCATCCAGTTCGCGACGCAGTTTACAGAAGCCTTCCAGCGTCAGCACCTCTTCGGCATCGACATGCAGACCATGCGTTTTCAGCAGCGCGGCCAGCGCGTCGGCATTCGCGGGATCGAAGCCCGTATGTACGTTGTAAATACCGAAACCGAGCTTATCGCGCAGTACGCGCGCGGCGCAAAGGTTAGCGGCGATCATCGACTCTTCTACGATACGGTTAGCGATACGGCGCGGTTCCGCCACAATATCCAGTACTTCACCTTTTTCGCCAAGCACAAAGCGGTAATCCGGGCGGTCTTTAAAGACTAACGCATGATGATGACGCCACTCACTGCGGCTTAGACAAATACGGTGCAACAGACGAATCTGCTGGGCAATGCCTTCGTTATCCGGCTGCCAGGTGCCGTTATTTTCCAGCCAGTCGGAGACATTGTCGTACGCCAGCTTGGCCTTCGATTCGATCGTGGCCGCAAAAAAGGCGATATCATCGTCAATGGTGCCGTCCGCGGCGATTATCATGCGACAGGCGAGCGCCGGACGCACTTCGTTGGCGCGCAGTGAGCACAGATCGTCAGACAGCTCACGTGGCAGCATAGGAATATTGAAGCCCGGCAGGTAGTTGGTGAAGGCGCGAATTTTCGCGGCGTTATCCAGCTTACTGCCTTCGGCAATCCAGGCGGTAGGATCGGCGATAGCCACCGTAAGCTGGAGTCTGCCGTCCGCTAATTCCTCAGCATATAGCGCGTCATCCATATCTTCAGTGCTGGCGCTATCGATAGTGACGAAATTCAGCGCGGTCAGATCCTGACGCTCCAGCCCTTCGTCCAGCATCTCCGTCGCTACGCCGTTCGGCGCTTCTTTTTCCAGGTTGTGGCGAGCAAGCGTAACCCACCAGGGAACAAAGTGATCGTCGGCAAAGGTGATGTACTGCGTTAAATCGGCGTAAAACGAACGGTCGCCTTTAAGCGGATGGCGGCGCATTTCGGCAACCGCCCAGTCACCTTCTTTGAACTCATGCTGAACGCCGCGCGCGGCGCGGCAGGGAATCGCGTCTTTCAGCAACGGATGATCCGGCACGATGGACAGGCGGTCATTTTTACCCTGAACTTTTCCCACAAAGCGCGTCAGGAACGGTTCGATCAGTTCTTCCGGCTCGGCAGACTCCCGTTCTTTTTCCGTGTGGATGACCGCGACGATACGATCGCCATGCATCACTTTTTTCATCTGCGGCGGAGGAATGAAATAGCTTTTTTGCGCGTCAACCTCAAGGAAGCCAAAGCCTTTTTCCGTGGCTTTTACGACCCCTTCAGCGCGCGGCGTCTGGGAATGCAGTTGCTGTTTAAGCTGCGCTAGCAGCGGGTTGTCCTGAAACATATTCGTCTATTTTCGTAGCCAAAAGAGCGGCTGACAGTTTTACGCGATTCTGCCTGGCGCAGCAAGCGCTCTTTCTGTAATGGATGAGTTAATAGGTTTCGCCCAACGCGATTTTTAAACGATTCAACCATCCGCACACGCCGCACCAGCCTAACATATTAATGGCCTGCTCCGATGAAACTCCCCTGGTGAGTAGCGGGAAAAAATGCGCGGCGCTAAAGCGATCGGGCGCTCTGGTGAGCCATTGTATCGCCTGTGTCAGCGCAGGCTCAAGCTCCCAACGAGCGATATCGTCGTCTTCCTGGCGTAACGTGATAACAGCGCGGCGCCACGCGCCAGGTTGGGTTGCCTGTTCGTTAAAGCAGGCGGCGCTGCCGTTGATACGTGATGTGAGGAGCGTGATAAGTGGAAGTAAAGAAGGGGGCGATGCAGTGTGTAATGTGCTGGTCAGTATGCGTTCGAGTAACGCGAATGAAGACGGATCGCGCATGAGTACCGGCGCCATCATTTGGCATTGTGAAGACGAATATTGCCGCCGAACTTTGGTATGGGCTGGAGGATATTCTACCAGACTGGCGGCGGGCCGCCATATCGTCTGGGGGTTTTGAAACCGCGCGGCCCTGGCAAAGCGCTGCATCTCCTGGCCGGGCAGCTCACGCACGGGCAGACGGCAAAACGCCTGAAATATCGCCGCTACCCGCGCCTGAAAACCGATAAACCCAATGATCTGATTGATGAGTACGGTATCCCGGGCGGTTAATCCCACCTCTGCAAGCTGTTCGCGGGCCCGCGTATTGATAACGGAGGGGGAGCCGGCAAGCTGACGAGCGTATTGCGTAATTTGCGCCAGCCGTTGATTGCTCTCTCTTGAGGCGTCAGGGCCAGGTAGCGGCGCCAGACGCGCGGCATAATGGCGGCACAAACGCTGAACCCCAAATACCTGAGCGGCGGTCAGCGCGGTGCTCATACGTTCATAGGCGCTAAACGTATGAAGCCGGTCGTTGAGAACCGTGCGGGGAAATAAGACATCCGCCAACTGGCGAGCGGGCTTTAACCATGACTCAAAAGGCGTCAACGCGGTTTCTGCTACCGTTAAATCCAGTAAAAAACGATCGTTAACATACGCGGCTTCCGGCATCAGCGAAAGCGGGGTTTGTGACGACATAGTGGATTGTGTTTCATGATACCAGTGGCTTTTACCCGCTTTTCGGCATTGTTCCATAGGGTTTCCCGAGGATGAAATGGCGATCGATAATGATTCGGCGTCGGATCGTTTATGCTGGATTATCCTGGCGTATGCGGGAAAGGGATGAAAGATTGTTAGGTGATAACAAATATCAGAACGCTATATAACGAGATGAGCGGTGAGTGAGGGGAATGGGGCAGCACAGCCGTGCTGCCCGCTAATAAACTTAATGCGCTTACTTCAGTTCCAGTTCATTCATTGCCGCAATGCTGAACCCGCCGTCAACATGAACGACTTCGCCAGAAATGCCTGCCGAGAGATCGGAGCACAGAAACGCCGCTGAGTTACCCACATCTTCAATAGTCACGGTGCGACGAATTGGCGTAACGGCTTCACAATGCGCCAGCATTTTACGGAAGTCTTTAATACCGGACGCCGCCAGCGTGCGGATTGGACCCGCAGAGATGGCGTTGACGCGAACCCCTTCCGGTCCCATAGCGTTTGCCATATAACGCACGTTGGCTTCCAGAGAGGCTTTCGCCAGACCCATGACATTGTAGTTCGGGATGGCGCGCTCCGCTCCCAGATAAGACAAGGTCAACAGCGCAGAACCCGGATTCAGCATGGTGCGGCAGGCTTTCGCCATGGCAACAAAGCTGTAAGAGCTAATATCGTGAGCGATTTTAAAGCCTTCGCGGGTAACCGCATTAACATAATCGCCGTCCAGCTGATCGCCAGGCGCGAAACCGATCGAGTGTACGAAACCGTCAAATTTCGGCCAAACGTTACCCAGCTCCGCAAACATAGCGTCAATGCTGGCATCTTCAGCGACATCACACGGTAAAACGATGCTGGAACCCAGCTGGGCAGCAAATTCTTCTACGCGGCCTTTCAGTTTGTCGTTCTGGTAGGTGAACGCCAGTTCAGCTCCTTCGCGGTGCATCGCCTGTGCGATACCGTAGGCGATGGACAGTTTACTGGCCACGCCAGTGACCAGAATGCGCTTACCGGAAAGAAAACCCATAGCTTTAATCCTTATAGTCATTGCTTATTTTTTGCTTTTACGAACAATGGTTAACAGCAACTTTTCAACATTATTCGAAATTAGTCTGAAATTATATCCCACTCCTGGCCCCGTGTGTCACGCTATTTTTCCGCCGCTATCTCCGGCAGGTGACGTTCTAAAACCACACGGTAACGAAGTCCCTGAGGATTTTGAGCACTCCCCAGGGCCAAACTGGCAAATCAAAGAGTCTAATGGGACAGGCCCTACGGTGCAGTATACCAGCTGGTGTAAGGTTCGCCTCATCCAACCAGAGACACCGGGACGGATAGCAAGTACGATAGCGATGCGCCTTCCACCAGACAAATAAAGGTTCTGTAGGAAGCCTGAATATTCATCCGAATGGTTTACCTCACCTATTAGCGATGTTATGGACATGTAATTTTAACCAGCAAATGCTTAACAAAAATAATTTCTTTTTTAGGCGCTGAAGGTTTTCTCTATTTATTGATGCAGAGTAATACTGGATATGAAAAATTTTGGAAATCAGGTGATTACAGTAGTTACAAATCAGGTTTTTATATGTTTGCATGTGTATTATAATAAATTTTCAGAGGATGAAACATATGCCGTTTACATTTCATATCGGAAATCATAGTTGTCAGATATCAGAAAAGTATTTAAGAGATATCATCGATAATAAAAAAGAGCATGTTTTTTCAACGTATGAGAAATTCATAGATTTTTTCAGGAATATATTTACCAGGCGAAGTTTAATTTCTGATTATAAAGAGATATATAATCTACTGTGCCAAAAAAACGAGCGTCCCGATATTACGAAGCCTTTCTCGCTACGACCATTTTCGAGGCGAGATGAAGACTGTACACGATGGCGCCCCCTTCTTGGATATATTAAACTTATTGATGCCTCCAGACCTGAAACAATGGATAAATACACTGTAGAGGTATTAGCACATCAAGAAAATATGTTACTACTACAGATGTTTTACGATGGAGTATTAGTGACCGAGACGGAGTGTTCTGAACATTGCGTCGATTTTTTAAAAGAAACGATGTTTAATTATAATTCCGGGGAAATTACGCTTGCCGCTTTGGATAATGATCACCTGACGCCGAGCGAAGCAGGTAGTAATGGAATCTATGAGGCTTTTGAGCAACGTTTGATAGACTTCCTGACCACGCCCGCCACGGCGTCTGGTGATGAGAATGGCGCTATTGATCAGACGGATGCATCACAACCAGCGGCAATAGAGGCGTTTATTAACTCGCCGGAGTTTCAGAAAAATATTCGCATGCGTGATATTGAAAAAAATAAAATAGGTAGCGGAAGTTATGGGACAGTCTATCTGTTAAATGATGAGTTTGTTGTTAAGATTCCAATTAATGAGCGGGGAATAAAAGTGGATGTTAACTCTCCGGAGCATCGTAATTGTCATCCTGATCGTGTCAGTAAGTATTTGAATATGGCCAATGACGACAAGAATTTTTCTCGTTCGGCCATCATGAATATTAATGGTAAAGACGTTACGGTTTTAGTTTCAAAATATATTCAAGGTCAGGAGTTAGATGTTGAAGATGAAGATAACTATCGAATGGCGGAGGAGCTTCTTAAATCCCGGGGGGTTTTTATGCATGATATAAATATCTTAGGTAATATTCTGATTAAAGAAGGGGTTCTTTTCTTTGTGGATGGCGATCAAATCGTGTTGTCACAAGAATCCCGGCAACAGCGAAGCGTTTCTCTTGCAACAAGGCAACTGGAAGAGCAAATTAAGGCCCATCACCTGATAAAATTAAAGCGGGCCGAGACCGAAGAAAATACTGAAGATATTGAATATTATAAGTCACTTATTGCGGATCTTGATGCGTTAATCGGAGAGGAAGAACAGACACCTGCGCCAGGAAGACGTTTTAAACTAGCCGCGCCTGAGGAAGGGACTCTTGTGGCTAAGGTATTAAAGAATGAATTAAAAAAATAGCATTTAGTTCAGTTCTTTTCTGCGAATCGCCGGGGGCTCATTCGCTACAGATTTGCCGATCAATTATTGAGAGTTGCTATTCGCTTCAAGGTCGTTCGGGGGATCTGGACAGCCTGTAGCGGAGATGCAACTCGCCATTAGGGTTGGCGATGCCGCGCTGCCATAGTGGGTGAAATGCCACGCGATGGTGCAACACCATTAACTCGCCTTGATTTTTCCCCTCTGCCTGACAAGAAAAACCTGGCTTTACGGATGGTCTCATGCCGTCGTATTAGCGTTGTTCGGCGTAGTATGTAAATTTCCTTATAGCAATAGAAGAACATTCTCAAAACATAAAATTAGCAAGTTATCATGAAGTTAACATGTATTGTTTTTTTCGATCATTTTTTATATATTGATCGTTTTTATTGATTGATTTGCGTTAAAAGCGCATTATCAGGGAGTTAAGATCAAGTGGAGTGGTCACATGCGCTATTTTTTTATGGCAGAGCCGATAAGGGCAATGGAGGGGGATTTACTGGGTGTCGAAATCACTACCCATTTTGCATCGTCGCCCGCTCGTCCGCTACACCCTGAGTTTGTTATCTCGTCATGGGACAATTCGCAGAAGCGCCGTTTTCTGCTTGATCTGTTGCGGACAATCGCGGCCAAACATGGCTGGTTTCTACGCCACGGCCTGTTCTGTATCATAAATATCGATCGGGGTATGGCGCAGTTTGTCCTTCAGGACAAAGATATTCGCGCATTACTACACGCCATGCTATTTGTGGAGCTGCAGGTCGCTGAACATTTTTCATGTCAAGATAACGCCTTAATCGATCCTTTAATACACGCGCTTCATAAGCAACCTAATCCATTATGGCTGGGCGACCTGGGCGTAGGGAACGCAACCGCTGCGCCATTAGTTTGCGGGTGTTTTAGCGGCGTGAAACTTGACCGCAGCTTTTTTGTCTCACAAATTGAAAAAATGACGTTTCCGCTGCTCGTCAAACATATCCGGCATTATTGTGACAAGATTGTGGTGGGTGGCCAGGAAAACGCACGCCATTTGTCGGCGTTAAAAACGGCAGGCATTTGGGCAACCCAGGGCACGTTATTTCCTTCCGTTGCGTTAGAAGAGGTTGAAACATTGCTGTTGGGCAGTCGCATGAACACCCTCAGAGAATCGAACTGAGGGTATTTGTGTCGCTTAGCGATCCTTTCGCCATGCGTCAGCGGTCAGCGCCTCGCCAAAATGGCCTGCGATTAAACGGCGGGTAAGCTCATGTAGCGGAGAGGCGAGCACATCGGCGGTGCTGCCGCGTTCAACCACTTCCCCCTGATGCATCACTAATACCTGATCGCTAATATGTTTCATCATGCCGATATGCTGCGTGACATAGATATAGGAGATGCCTTGTTTTTCCTGCAATTCAAGCATCAGATTGATGAGCTGCGAGCGCATGGACATATCAAGCGAAGCCAGCGCTTCGTCCGCGATAATGACTTTAGGGCGTAAAATCAGCGCGCGGGCCAGGCCCAGACGCTGTTTCTGCCCCGGCGCCAGCATATGCGGGTAGTAGCTCACGTGATCGGGCAATAGCCCCACCATACGCATCGTCTCGACAATCTGTTTGCGCCGCTGTTCCGGCTCCAGATCGGTATTAAGGCGCAGGGGAAAGTCAAGGATCTGCGAAATACGTTGACGTGGATTCAGTGACGTTGAGGGGTCCTGAAAAATCATTCGAATACGTTGGCTTCGAAACGAATAGTCGCCGTAATGCAGGGGATGATCGTCAATAAGAAGCTCGCCGCTGGTGGGTTCAATCATGCCGGCCAGCATCTTTGCCAGCGTGGATTTGCCGGAACCGTTTTCGCCGATAATGGCCAGAGTCTGACGCTCACGAAGCGTAAAGCTTAATGGTTTCACGGCGTCTACGGTCTGGCGGCGAAACCATCCTGTCCGGTAGCGAAAGGTTTTACTCAGGTTGCGCACTTCAAGCAGAGTTTCCACCATATCACTCTCTCTCCATATTCAGCGGAAAATGACAGGCATAGAGATGATTTTTCGCGCCGGTTAAGCGTGGCGTGATAATGCATTCTCGTTGCGCGTAAGGGCAGCGCGGCCCCAGACGACAACCTATCGGTAACTGCTCCAGTAGCGGGATCGCGCCCGGCAGCGTATTGAGACGGCTTTTATGCGGCATCGCGCTGCCAAAATCCGGAATCGCGCGGATAAGCGCCTGCGTATAAGGATGATGTGGCGTTGTCACCAGATCTTTACTTGGCGCGGTTTCTACCGTCTGGCCGCAGTATAAAACGTTGATTTTGTCAGCCCACTGACTCAGCATTTGCAGGTCGTGGCTAATCAACAGAATGGTGGTATTACTGTTTTGATTCAGTCGGGTCAACAGGCGAAAAATTTGCGCCTGCGTCGTTGGTTCCATTGAGTTGGTGGGTTCATCAGCGATCAGGAGTCGCGGTTGATTCGCCAGCGCGATAGCGATCATAACTTTCTGACACTCGCCATCGGTCAGTTCATAGGGAAAACTGCGCATCGCGTCTTTATGATCTTTAATGCCCACCCGGTGCAGTAATTCAATTGCACGCCGTTTACGCCAGCCTAAACGCTGCCACCAGCGGCCTTTATAGGTCCAGGCGGGAATATTTTGCATTAGCTGGCGGCCGACGCGTTCGGAAGGATCAAGGCACGACTGCGGCTCCTGGAAGATCATCGACACATTATGCCCGACCAGCTTACGCCGTTCACGAGAGGAGAGGCGCAGCAGATCGATATCATCAAAACGCATACGGTCGGCAGTGACTCGCCAGTTGTCTTTCGCGACGCCGCAAATAGCTTTAGCAATCAAGCTCTTTCCGGAACCCGATTCACCTACCAGGCCGCGAATTTCGCCTTCGCTTAATGTCATACTGACGCGATCGACCGCTTTTACCCAACCTTCGCTGGTTTTAAATTCAATGGTGAGATTGCGGATATCCAGTAACGGCATTATTCCACCCCCGCAATAATCGCACGACGAATCCCATCTCCGAGCAGGTTTACCAGTAAAACACTGAGCGTTATCGCCGCGCCGGGTAGCATAACGGTCCACGGCGCGACATAGATTAGCTCCAGCGCATCCCCCAACATGGCCCCCCATTCAGGAGAGGGAAGCTGCGCGCCGAGATCTAAAAATCCCAGCGCGGCGATGTCCAGAATCGCCATCGACAGCGCCCGGGTAATTTCGGTGACCAGACCGGCGGTAATATTCGGTAAAATGGCGAACCACAGAATATTCAGCGTTGTCGCGCCATCCAGACGGGCGGCAATGACGTACTCTTTTTCCAGTTCATCATGCACCATGCTATAGACGGAACGTACCATTCGCGGCAACAGAGCCAGCCAGACGGCAAACATCGCGTGTGACAGATGTGGGCCGGCAAATGCCACGACGATAATCGCCAGCAAGAGCGAAGGGATGGAAAGCAGCGTGTCCAGAATATGGTTCAGCACGGCAGAGCGTAAACCGTGCGTCGCGCCTGCCACTACGCCGAGGACTAATCCACATAGCGTAGCCGCCAGCGTTACGATAAACGCGCCGCCGACCGTGGGCGCCGCGCCGCTTAACAGGCGGCTCAGCACATCGCGCCCCAGATCGTCAGTCCCCAGAAAAAAGGAGACTTCGCCATAGCGTGACCAGGAGGGCGGCAGTAGCTGATAGCCCAAAAATTGCTGATCGATACCATAGGGCGCGATCCAGCCGCCAAAAATACACAACAACGCCAGACCGGCGCATCCATACAGACCCACCATCGCAGGCGCGTCGCTATAAAATTTGCGCCAGGCAGTACGCAGGGTGCCTGGCGGGCGCTTTTCGCTGTAGACGCTATCGTAAGGCATACCATTCCTTATGTTTCAGAGGGTTAGCCATAGCACCCAAAATATCGGAAATCACATTGACCACAATAACCAGCGACCCAATGACCATCACGCCAGCGGAAATAGCGGCATAGTCCTGCTGACGAATGGCGTGAATTAACCATCGTCCCAGCCCTGGCCAGCTGAAAACCATTTCGGTAATCATCGCCAGCGTTAACATGGTTGAAAATTGCAGACCAAGACGGGGAATGACCGGCGGCAGCGCATTATGCAACACGTGACGGCGTAAAATCGTAAAGCGCGACAAGCCGCGCGTGGCCGCCGCTTTAACGTAGTTCTGATCGTAGACCTCAATAGTGCTGATTCGCATCAGGCGGATCACTTCTGTGGTCGGCGCGACGGAAAGCGTGAGCACCGGTAAAACCATATGCCGTATGGCGCTCATCACCATTTCATCACGCCACGGCGAATCTGAAATCCAGGCGTCAATGATGGCGAAACCGGTAACCGGTTTAACTTCATAAAGCAGGTCAAATCGCCCGGATACCGGCAGCCACCCTAGCGTGAGCGAAAAGAACAGTGTGAGCAGAAGCGCCAGCCAGAAAACCGGAATTGAGAAACCTAATAGCGCCAGCGCGCTGATAAAACGATCCGGCCATTTGCTACGCGTCACGCCAGCCAGCATCCCGACCGGGATGCCGACCATCAGCGCAAAACCAAAGGCGAGAATGCACAGCTCCATCGTGGCGGGAAACACCTCTTTAAGCTGTTCGGAGATCAGCTGGCCGTTAATGCTGGACACGCCAAAGTCCCAGTGCAGCAGACCGTTGAACCAGAAAACCCAGGCATTCCATAATGATGCGCCTTGTAGCGGCGCGTGCGGCGTAAAATAGCTCAGGCTAAAGCCGATAAAGGTCAGGAAGAATAGCGTCACCAGCAACAGCAATAACCGACGCAGGGTGAAGATAATCATGGTTTTTTCACCTCTTCGTGTTTTTCGCGGGAGACGCCGGCAAAAGACGCATTGCCGAACGGGCTTAACACCAGCCCTTTAATATCGTAGCGGTAAGCCTGCAGGCGTAGTGATGATGCCAGCGGCAGTATCGGCAGCTCTTTCTCCAGGATATTCTGCGCTTCCTCATATGCTTCTATGCGCGAAGCCAACTGCTGCGACGACAGTGCTTTACGCAGCACGCTGTCAAATTCAGGGTTACACCAGTGGGCGAAATTGGTTTGCGAATTGATGGCCGCACAGCTTAACAGTGGTCTGAAAAAGCTATCCGGATCGTTGCTGTCCGTGGCCCAGCCGGATAAGGTCAGATCGTGATTCATATCCATCAGGCGCGCCTCCTGAAAACGACCTTCAACCGGCACAATGACCACTTTTACGCCAACCTGCGCCATATCCGCCTGAATAAGCTCCGCCGTTTTTAGCGGACTTGGGTTCCAGGCCTGAGAACTGGTCGGCACCCAGAGATGCAGCGTAAGATTCTCAATGCCCAGCGCTTTTAGCTGTTCGCGCGATTTTTGCGGATTGTACTCCGTAATTTTGGCATCGTTATCGTAAGCCCATGAGGCTCTAGGTAAAATGGAGGCTGCGGTTTCCGCCGTGCCGTAATAAATCGACTGCATCAGACGCTGGTTGTTGATCGATAAGGCCAGCGCATGGCGCACTGCGGGATTATTCAACGGCGGCTTATCGGTGTTAAAGGCCAGATAGGCGATATTCATCCCCGGGCGCAACGTCAGGCGCAAACGCGGATCGTCGCGTAAAATAGTTAGCTGGCTGGCGGCGGGCCAGGCCAGAACATCGCATTCACCGGTCAGTAATTTCGATAAACGCCCGGTACCGCCGGAGCCTAAATCCACCACCACTTGCGGCATCAGCGGTTTGCCGCGCCAAAACCCATCGTGGCGCTGGAGACGAATAAACTGCCCGGCACGGTACTCCGAAAGCTGGAAAGGCCCGGTGCCGACCGGTTGGCGGTCTAGCAGTTCCTGACGATCTTTTCGGCTAAGCTGCGCGGCGTACTCAGCGGACATGACGGAAGCGTAGTGTGTGGCCAGATGCCATAAAAAGGAGGCGTCTGGCTGCGTCAGGCGAAACTCAACGGTGTTATTGTCCAGCTTACGCACGCTTTTTACATTGTCGGCGAACTGTAGGCTATCAAAGTAGGGGAAGCTACTGCCGTTGATGTTATGCCACGGATGCCGACGATCAAAAATCCGCTGAAAGGTAAAGACGACATCATCAGCATTGAGTTTTCGGGTCGGCGTAAACCAGGCGGTTTTTTGAAAGGAAACGTCGCGGCGCAGGTGAAAACGGTACGTTGCCCCGTTATCCAGCACTTCCCAGCTTTCTGCCAGCTCTGGGACTAAACGATAAGTATAGGGATCGACATCCAACAGGCGGTCATATAACTGGGCGGCCAGGGTATCGACGATGAGGCCGCTACTCGCTTTTTGCGGATTAAAGGTGTTGACCTGCCCGCTGACACAATACACAAAGCCGCTATCGCGAATATCTGCACTCGCAGTTTGTTCGGGCGCAGCCGTAGCCTGACTACTCAGTAGACCCGCTATCACGATCAGAGACGATAAAACCAGGCGCATAATAGTTAAGTTTTTGAAGTTCAATTTGCAAAGTGTATCGCACTTCGGCCCGCTACGTAAAAATGTCGGTGGATAACTGGCGTAAATGTCGTCAATTAGCCGGAGAAATAGCTAAAGCTGATGCTTTTTAAGCAAGGCGCGAAACTGGTGGTAGGTGAGTGCCAGCAAATCGGCGGCTCGTTTCTGGTTAAATTTCGCCTGCTGTAAGCTACGTTGCAGCAGCGCTTTTTCCTGTTGCAGTTGAAACTCCCGCAACTTGAGCGGCAGGTCAGGCGTGACGGATGCCGCTGGCAGGGCGGGCGCGGGCGGTTCAGCGGGATGGCGTTGAAAAGGATCGATAACAATTTCATCCAAAGGATGTTCACTACTGCCGTGGCGATACACTGAACGTTCGACTACGTTTTTCAGCTCGCGGACATTACCTGGCCAGGCGTAATGCAACAACGTTTCTTTTGCCCGATCGGTAAAACCGGGAAATAAGGGCAGATGTAGCTCACGACACATCTGAATAGCAAAATGCTCGGCCATCAGCATGATATCGCTCCGGCGTTCGCGCAGCGGCGGCAGTTGTACAACGTCAAAAGCCAGCCTGTCGAGCAGATCGGCACGAAATGTCCCTTCCTTCACCATGGCGGGTAAATCGGCATTGGTGGCGCATACTAATCGCACATTAACCTGTAACGGCTGGCTGCCGCCGACGCGCTCTAGCTCGCCATATTCAATCACCCGCAGCAGCTTTTCCTGTACCAGCATCGGCGCTGTCGCCAGTTCATCCAAAAACAGCGTGCCGCCATCGGCGCGTTCAAAGCGACCGGGATGACGTTTTTGCGCCCCGGTAAAAGCGCCCGCTTCATGACCAAACAGTTCGGAGTCCAGCAGATTTTCGTTAAGCGCCGCGCAGTTAAGCGAGATAAGCGGCCCCTGCCAGCGTGAAGAGAGATAATGCAGTCGATTGGCGATAAGTTCTTTACCCGTCCCGCGTTCGCCAATAATCAGCACTGGCTTATCCAGCGGCGCGAGCCGGGAGACTTGTTCCAGTACTTCAAGAAAACGGTTTGCCTCGCCGAGCAGGTTATCTTTAAATTCAGCCATGATGAAAATCGCCACTTGTTAGTGTTTTTCACCACTTTATCCTTTTTTGCTGGCGAGGTAAAACGAAACAATTTCTTTATTATCAGTGGTATGAAAAGTTGGCACGCAAATTGTATTAATCACATAGCAGGGCATCGCCCGTTATCAGAACATTATGTGAGGATTGAATTATGGGTATTTTTTCTCGTTTTGCCGACATCGTGAACGCCAATATCAATGCGTTGTTGGAAAAAGCGGAAGATCCGCAGAAGCTGGTGCGCCTGATGATTCAGGAGATGGAAGATACGCTGGTGGAGGTTCGCTCGAACTCCGCGCGAGCTTTAGCGGAAAAGAAACAGTTATCCCGTCGTATTGAACAGGCTACAGTTCAGCAGGCCGAGTGGCAGGAAAAAGCGGAACTGGCTCTGCGCAAAGATAAAGACGATCTGGCGCGCGCCGCATTGATTGAAAAACAAAAGCTGACCGATTTAATTGCTACGCTTGAACAGGAAGTCACGCTGGTGGATGACACGCTGGCGCGCATGAAGAAAGAGATTGGCGAGCTGGAAAACAAACTCAGCGAAACACGCGCTCGCCAGCAGGCGCTGATGCTGCGTCATCAGGCGGCGAGTTCTTCCCGTGATGTCCGTCGTCAGCTTGACAGCGGCAAACTGGATGAAGCCATGGCGCGGTTTGAATCCTTTGAACGTCGTATCGATCAAATGGAAGCGGAAGCGGAAAGCCATCGTTTTGGTAAGCAGCAATCGCTGGACCAACAGTTTGCCAACCTGAAAGCCGATGATGAAATCAGCGAGCAGCTGGCGCAGTTGAAAGCCAAAATGAAGCAAGATAATCAATAATGACAATGGCGGCGCCGATACGCGCCGTCGCTCATCAGCTTTAGGTGTAAGGAGAACGCATGAGCGCGCTATTTCTGGCCATCCCGTTAACCATTTTTGTGTTGTTTGTGTTACCGATTTGGCTGTGGCTGCATTACAGCAACCGTGCCGGTCGGGGAGAACTGTCGCAAAGCGAGCAGCAACGCTTACTGCAACTCACAGACGATGCGCAACGTATGCGCGAGCGCATTCAGGCGCTGGAAGACATTCTTGATGCAGAGCATCCGAACTGGAGAGAGCGCTAATGGGTGGAATCAATCTGAATAAAAAACTATGGCGTATGCCGCAAAAGGGCATGGTGCGTGGCGTTTGCGCCGGGATCGCCGACTACCTTGATGTACCGGTAAAACTGGTGCGTATTCTGGTCGTGCTGTCGATTTTCTTTGGGCTGGCGTTTTTTACCGTAGTGGCCTATATCGTTCTGTCTTTTGTACTGGACCCTATGCCGGATAATCTGGCCGCAGGCAAACCGCAGCCGACCAGCGGCGAACTGCTGGATACCGTAGACAGAGAGCTTGCCGCAGGCGAAAAGCGTTTGCGAGAAATGGAACGCTACGTCACGTCAGATACGTTCACATTGCGTAGTCGTTTCCGTCAACTTTAAGTGATATATCGGGAAGGTGAAGATGAATACTCGCTGGCAACGCGCCGGGCAGAAGGTGAAGCCCGGCTTCAAAATAGCAGGTAAGCTGGTTCTGTTGACCGCGTTACGCTACGGGCCTGCCGGCGTGGCGGGATGGGCGGTAAAATCCGTCGCCCGTCGTCCGCTAAAAATGTTGCTGGCGTTTGCGCTGGAGCCAGTACTTCGTAAGGCGGCGAATAAAATTTCGCAGCGTTACAAATAGCGAGTCTGGTCATAATATTTCGTTAAGCTCTGGCGTATAGTGTGTGCGAAATACATTACGTGTCAGGACGGAAGTATGTTGAAAAAAGGAATATTTGCGTTAGCGTTATTCGTAGCCATGCCGCTTTATGCCGCAGAATACTGGATAGATGTCCGCATTCCGGAACAATATCAGCGTGAGCATATTCAGGGCGCGATTAATATCCCATTGAAGGAGATTAAATCTCATATCGAAACGGTAGTTCCAGACAGGAACGATACGGTAAAGTTATATTGCAACTCCGGACGACAGTCGGGCATGGCAAAACAAATGTTGCTTGATATGGGGTATACGCACGCGATGAATATGGGCGGCATCAGTCGTCTTGATATGCCGAAAGTAAAAAAATAGATAATCTATTGCTCAATACTCATACTAACCGCGGCGCTTAATGCGCCGTTGTTGATCTCTCCGGGTAGTTGATAATAACGTTTTTGCACATATCTATAACGCAGGCTCGTTATTATTTTTTCTTCTCTTCAGGCTCAACAGGATGTCAATGAAGCGACTTAAAACTGAACTCAACGCGCTGGTCAATCGTGGGGTAGACAGGCATTTGCGTCTTGCCGTAACCGGGTTGAGCCGCAGCGGTAAAACAGCGTTTATCACGGCGATGGTTAACCAGTTGCTTAATGTCCACGCGGGCGCGCGCTTACCGTTGCTCAGCGCGGTACGTGAAGAACGCCTGCTTGGCGTAAAGCGCGTGCCTCAACGTGATTTTGGTATTCCCCGTTTTACCTACGACGAGGGGATACTTCAGCTTTATGGCAATCCTCCCGCCTGGCCCACACCGACGCGCGGCGTCAGTGAGATTCGGCTGGCGTTGCGCTATCGCTCAAACGACTCGCTGCTGCGCCATTTTAAAGATACCTCGACATTGTATCTGGAGATTGTGGACTATCCAGGGGAATGGTTACTCGATCTGCCCATGCTGGCTCAGGATTATTTAAGCTGGTCCCGTCAGATGAACGGCTTGTTGCAAGGGCAACGCGCTGAGTGGGCCGCAAAATGGCGGCAACTTTGCGACGGGCTCGATCCGCTGGCGCCCGCCGATGAAAACCGGCTGGCGGAGATTGCCGCCGCCTGGACGGATTATTTGCATCAGTGTAAATCGCAGGGATTGCATTTTATTCAGCCTGGACGGTTTGTTTTGCCGGGCGATATGGCGGGTGCGCCAGCGTTGCAGTTTTTCCCGTGGCCGGATGTGGACGCCTTCGGCGAGTCAAAACTGGCGCAGGCGGATAAACAGACCAACGCTGGAATGCTGCGCGAACGCTTTAACTACTATTGCGAAAAAGTGGTCAAGGGGTTCTACAAAAATCATTTTCTACGCTTTGATCGCCAGATTGTGCTGGTCGACTGTCTGCAACCGCTTAATAGCGGGCCGCAGGCGTTTAATGATATGCGTCTCGCCTTAACGCAGTTGATGCAAAGTTTTCACTATGGCCAGCGGACTCTGTTTCGCCGCTTGTTTTCGCCGGTGATTGATAAATTGCTGTTCGCCGCGACGAAAGCCGACCATGTCACCCTCGACCAACATGCCAATATGGTGGCCTTGCTCCAGCAGCTTATTCAGGATGCCTGGCAAAATGCCGCGTTTGAAGGCATTAGTATGGATTGCCTGGGGCTGGCGTCGGTACAGGCGACCACCAGCGGCGTGATTGAGGTCAACGGTGAAAAAATCCCGGCTTTACGTGGAAACCGTTTGAGTGACGGCGCGCCGTTAACCGTGTACCCCGGCGAAGTGCCTTCGCGTTTGCCGGGACAAGCGTTTTGGGATAAGCAGGGCTTTCAGTTCGAAGCCTTTCGTCCGCAGGTGATGGATGTTGATAAACCATTACCACACATTCGTCTGGACGCTGCGCTGGAGTTTTTAATAGGAGATAAGCTGCGATGAGCGAACCGTTAAAACCGCGTATTGATTTTGCAGAACCGCTAAAGGAGGAGTCTACGTCGGCCTTCAAAGCGCAGCAAACTTTCAGCGAAGCGGAGTCGCGTACATTTGCGCCTGCAGCTATCGATGAGCGCCCGGAAGACGAAGGCGTGGCAGAAGCGGCGGTCGATGCCGCGCTGCACCCCAAACGCAGCCTGTGGCGTAAAATGGTGATGGGAGGACTGGCGCTGTTTGGCGCGAGCGTGGTCGGGCAAGGCGTGCAGTGGACAATGAATGCCTGGCAAACTCAGGACTGGGTCGCTTTAGGCGGCTGTGCCGCAGGCGCGCTGATCGTTGGCGCTGGCGTGGGATCGGTGGTCACGGAGTGGCGGCGATTATGGCGCTTGCGCCAGCGGGCGCATGAACGCGATGAAGCGCGTGAACTGTTACATAGCCATAGCGTCGGGAAAGGTCGCGCATTTTGCGAAAAACTGGCGCAGCAGGCGGGGATTGATCAATCACATCCGGCATTACAACGTTGGTATGCCGCTATTCACGAAACGCAAAACGACAGGGAAATCGTCGGTTTGTATGCGCATCTGGTACAGCCGGTACTTGACGCGCAGGCGCGACGTGAGATTAGCCGTTTCGCCGCGGAATCGACTCTGATGATCGCCGTCAGCCCGTTAGCGTTGGTGGATATGGCGTTTATTGCCTGGCGTAATTTACGCCTGATTAACCGTATCGCAACGTTGTATGGCATTGAACTTGGTTATTACAGCCGCCTTCGTCTGTTCCGTCTGGTGTTGCTGAATATCGCGTTCGCGGGAGCCAGTGAGCTGGTGCGTGAAGTCGGTATGGACTGGATGTCTCAGGATCTGGCCGCACGCCTGTCCACGCGCGCGGCGCAGGGGATTGGCGCAGGTCTCCTTACCGCTCGACTGGGAATAAAAGCGATGGAGCTATGTCGACCATTGCCGTGGATCGACAACGATAAACCACGTCTCGGTGATTTTCGTCGTCAGCTTATCGGTCAGCTAAAAGAGACGCTGCAAAAGAGTAAGTCGTCGCCTGAGAAATGACCTTCCACAGGGCGCTGATTGCCTGGCTTTACGCCGCAGCGCCCGTTTTTCCGCCATGCTGTCAATATTTGTTGACAGAATCCTTCCTGCCAGCCGAATAGTGGCTTATCATCTATTTAATGGTTCATTATTCAGGTGAAGGTTCCCATGCGTCTGGAAGTCTTTTGTGAAGACCGACTTGGTCTGACCCGCGAATTACTTGATTTACTGGTGTTACGTAGCATTGATTTACGCGGAATCGAGATTGATCCCATTGGGCGAATTTATCTTAATTTTGCTGAGCTGGAATTCACCGACTTTAGCAGCCTGATGGCCGAAATCCGCCGTATTTCCGGCGTAACGGATGTCCGTACCGTTCCCTGGATGCCGTCCGAACGTGAACATCTGGCCCTGAGCGCGCTGCTTGAGGCGTTGCCGGAGCCGGTGCTCTCATTGGATATGAAGAGTAAAGTGGAGATGGCAAACCCGGCGAGTTGTCAGCTTTTTGCCCAGAGCCAGGAGCGAATGCGGCACCATACCGCCGCACAATTAATCAACGGCTTCAATTTTCAGCGCTGGCTGGACGGTAACCCGCAAAGCTCCCATAACGAACATGTCGTAATCAACGGGCAAAACTTCCTGATGGAGATTACGCCGGTACATTTACAAAACGAAAATGACGAATACGTGTTGACCGGGGCGGTCGTGATGTTGCGTTCCACGATTCGTATGGGGCAGCAGCTACAGAATTTGTCCACGCAGGATCTGAGCGCGTTTAGTCAGATTATTGCCGTGAGCGCAAAGATGAAGCACGTCGTTGAGCAGGCGCGCAAACTGGCGATGCTCAGCGCGCCGCTGCTGATTACCGGCGATACGGGAACCGGCAAAGATCTTTTCGCCTATGCCTGTCACCAGGCAAGCCCTCGTTCAGCGAAGCCGTATCTGGCGCTCAACTGCGCTTCAATCCCGGAAGATGCGGTAGAAAGCGAACTATTTGGCCATGCGCCGGAAGGTAAAAAAGGCTTTTTTGAACAGGCGAATGGCGGTTCGGTGCTGCTGGATGAAATTGGCGAAATGTCGCCGCGTATGCAGGCGAAGCTGCTACGTTTTCTCAATGATGGTACGTTCCGTCGCGTCGGCGAAGATCACGAAATTCATGTTGATGTCCGCGTTATCTGCGCCACGCAGAAAAATCTGGTGGAGCTGGTGCAAAAAGGACTGTTCCGCGAAGATCTCTATTATCGACTTAACGTTCTGACGCTTAATTTGCCGCCGTTGCGCGATTGTCCGCAGGATATTATGCCGTTGACCGAACTGTTCGTGGCGCGTTTTGCCGACGAACAGGGCGTTCCGCGACCGAAACTGTCTGCCGATCTGAGTACGGTCCTCACTCGTTACGGCTGGCCGGGTAACGTTCGCCAGCTTAAAAATGCGATTTACCGGGCGCTGACGCAACTGGAAGGGTATGAGCTGCGTCCGCAGGATATCCTGCTGCCTGACTACGATGCCGCGACGGTGGCAGTCGGCGAGGATGCGATGGAAGGCTCGCTGGATGACATTACCAGTCGTTTTGAACGTTCTGTCCTTACTCAGCTTTATCGTAGCTATCCGAGTACGCGTAAACTGGCGAAACGGTTGGGGGTATCGCACACTGCGATTGCCAATAAGCTGCGTGAATATGGTCTGAGCCAGAAGAAGGGTGAAGAGTAGAAAAATAAATATCCTCCGGCATAGCCGGAGGTTTTTCTGATGCGCCTGTAAGGCTTTCTTACCAGCCGCGCCCTAACAGGCGCATACGATCTGACATTTGCATCAAACTTC